>CAZVZH010000018.1:19935-28989 GCA_964630705.1 uncultured Saprospiraceae bacterium
GTCGCGGGCGCTTTCGGCAAACTTGGGCTCCTTTTTCTTTTTTTCCTCCAGTTGCGCGCGCAGCTCGGGGTGGTTTTTTAAAAATTCAGCGGCCAAATCCTCGAATACATAAGCGGAGAAATACTCCTTCTGCATGAGAATGGGATCGAAAAAATTCCAGGCAAACCAGGAGTCGGGGGCATGGGGCTCCAGGGTTTCAACGAGGTAGCGGTTGGCGTCCTGGTCGGCAAATACGACGTAGTCGCCCCGGTGAAAGGTTTGTTGCCGCAGTTCGGCGTCCAGCTGGACGCTGTGGTGGTAGTAATGCCCCTCCCAGGCATCGCGGTTTTCGAACGATTTGATGCGGTACATTTCCACCTCCAGCGTCACGTCGGCTGCGAGGCGCCGCAGGCGCACGCCGTTGTTTTCCAGGCGGCTGAGCACGTTTTCCCAGGCTTGTGGGATCAGGTAGGCCACCGGGCGCTGCACGGTTTTGGCGGGCTCGAAAGTATTGTAGTATGGAATGGTCATTTCGACGGGCTCGGAGCGGTCGTACCAGAGCCGGGGCAGCCCCGTCACCTCGGAAGGTTTGTATTTGGCGGCATAGCCTTTGAATTTCAGCGAGTCGCGCGTTTCGCGGTCCATGCGCCAGTCGAGCACAAATTCAGCTTTGCTGCGCGTGCGTTCGAAGGCTTCGCTTCGGGCGTTGCCCAGCGCGGCGTGGTGCGCGTGCATAAAGTCCAGTACCACTTCCATAAATGCATAGGTGCTGTGCACCCGGTCGGCGAAAGGTTTGAGCATGTGGGTTTCGGGCATGAAGCCGATGGTATTCCAAAAGGCGGCGTAGCCAGTGGAAAAGCGGCCGTAGTCGCAAAAATCGAAAATGCCTTTTTCCGGCGTTTCGCCCGGGCCATCGACGTAGGGGATCATTTCCCAGTTTCGTTTTTCCATGTTGTCATACAAGTAGGGCAGCATGGTTTTTTGTAAAAATTGGCCCAGCGGCGCCTCTAGTTTGTTGTGTTGGGTGGCGATCAGGGTCATGGTGTACTGGTAGTCGGCGCCGTTGCTGGTGTGGTTGTCTACAAACACGTCGGGCATCCAGGTGGTGAAAATGTGGTTGAATGCGCGGGCGTTGCGCGAGTCGCATTTGACGAAATCGCGGTTGAGGTCGTAGTTGCGCGCATTTCCGCGGAACCCGTAGGCCTCGGGTCCGTTCTGATTGGCCCGGCTGTAGCTGCCGCGGTTGAGGCAGCCGTCGACGTTGTACACCGGAATGACCACCACCACCAGATGCTCGAGCACCTGCTGGCGTTCGGGGTGTTGGAGCAGGTCGCGCAGGAGCATCACTGTGGCGTCGATGCCTTCTGGTTCGCCGGGATGGATGCCGTTGTTGATCAGCAGGATGCGGCGACCGGCGGCGCGGATTTGCCCGGGTTCGAACAGCCCGTCTTTCGACAATACGGCTACGTGCAGCGGCCGCCCGCTGTCGGTGCTGCCCACGGCGCTCAGGCGAAATTGGCCGGGGTAGGCGGCTGCCAGTTTTTCATAGCAGGCGATGGTTTCGTCGTACGTGAGGGTGCGGTTGGGGTCAGATTCGAATGGGATGGTAAAATTTGCCATATTTTTTTTCGGATGAAGGTGCTGGTTGCAGGCCGACAGGCACAGGAGCACAGACAGGGTGAGCAGACTGTTTTTCATAGAACAGAAATGGAGGGCGAAAATAGCGCTTTGCCGGTTTACGAGCGGTAAACCGCGCGAAATCGCCGGCATACAGAAAAAAAGCGGGTCGCCGCAGGTGGTGAAAAACCCGGGGCGACCCGCCGTATGGAAAAAAACTGCGGCGAAAATTACCGTTTCACCAGGCTGTTTTCAAACAGCGTAGAACCAGCGAACACCTGCACGGAATACACGCCGGTAGGCAGCTCGCGCACGTTCAGCTGCTGCACCCAGCGGCCGGCGGGTTTGCTGGCGTTCAGGCTTTGCACCAGCGCGCCGTTTTGAGCCACAATGCGCAGTTGCACCTCGCCCGACCAGTCGTTCTCCAGGGTCACTATGGTGTATTCGGCGGCCGGATTAGGAGCCAAGCGCAGCGGCAGCACGTTCCTGGTCAGGCCTTTGATGCCGGAAGTTTCAAACTCATAGCAGCCCTGGTCGGGGCCGGCGCCGGAGCGCGGGTTGCCTTCCAGGTCGGTGGTGGGTGCGCCGAGGGCAATGCCTTTGTCAATACAGGGGCTGTTAGGCTGGAGGTGGAAGTCGTACGAGCTGGGGTCGACGAACAGGGGGTCGAGTTCTGCCAAGTCGTTCACGCCGGTGAGCACGGCAGTCAGGGTAGCGTCGGAGCAGAGGTTGCCGCCCAGGCTGAGCACCGTAGGCAGGCCGTCTTCAATTTCGTAGTTGCTGGCCAGGTTGTTCGACAGGATGCAGTTGAGCAGTTCCAGGGTGGCGAGTGCCGTGCCGTCGGTCCATTGCGCGATGCCGCCGCCAATTTCGGCTACGTTGTCGGCGAAGGTACAGTTGACCGCTTTGATCGGCGAGGTAGCCGGAAGGCCGCCTACCAGGCCGGAAGCATTGTTGGAAACAGCCCCGCCAGCGCCGGTGCCGACGTTCAGGTTGGCTGCGAACAGGCAGTTTTCCAGCAACACATCGGTATTGGAAACATTCAGGCCGGCCGCCTGGGTATTGCAGAAATTGGAGAAAATGACGGAGTTGCGGATGATGGTGGCGCCCACGTTGATGGTGTCGTCTGAAATGTTGAGGCCGCCGCCGGTGTCGGAAGAGTTCGCCTCCACCAAGGAGCCTTGCATGGTCATTTTAATACCAGCCGACAGGTTGATGCCGCCGCCCGATACTTCCGCGTTGTTGCTGCTGAAAATACAATCTTGGATCGTTACCCGGGTGTCGTTGTTTTGCGCGAACAAAGCGCCGCCAAAGCGGGCGGTGTTGGTTTCCATCGTGCAATTTTTGTAGGTCACGTTCGCGGTAAAACCATTGGTGACGGCGCCGCCGCTCGTGGCAGCGGAGTTGTTTTGAAACAGGCAGTTTTCATAGGTGCCCGTACCCGGGTTGTAGTTCGATACGGCGCCGCCAAAACCCGCTGACCCTCCTGTGAAAGTGCAATCGTGGATGTAGTACATGCTGGCGTTGGCGTTGTGAATAGCGCCGCCGCTGATGCCGGCAGTGTTGGCCATGAAGGTCGAGTTTTTGATTTCGTAGTTGCCATTGTTGCTGAAAAAGGCAGCGCCGCGCGAGCCGGTGCCGGCCACGGCATTGCTTTCGAACAGGCAGCTGTCTACGGTGATCGGATTGCCGGCTACCGCGCCGCTGACGTAGATACCGGCGCCCAGGTCGGCCTGGTTAAACCTGAAGGTGCATTTTTTAAACAAACCGGTGGCAGTGGCATTGAACACGGCGCCGCCGAAAGCCGAAGCTGCCGCATCGGTGTCGGTGGCTTTGTTGCCTTCAAACGTGCAGTTGACGATTGTGAAGGGGAAAACGCCTTCGCGGCCGTCGTTGTACATGGCCCCGTAGTCGGCGCCGACATTGTTGACAAACGTGCTGTTGCTCAGCGTGAAAGGCGTTTTCCAGGTGTACATGCCGCCGCAGGGCTGGGTACCGGCGGTGTTGTTTAGGAACAGGCAGCTGTCGACGGTGATCTGGCCGCAAGTGATGAAGTACAAGCTGCCGCGGATGGTGGTATTGTCGCGGAACGAGCAGCGGTTGATATCGGCGCCGCTCGTCAGGTTGTTGAGGTAAAGGCCGGCGGAAAGTGCGCTGGTGGTACTTTTTTCGAAAATACAGTTGTCTACCAACAAACCGCTGGCTGCTGCATCGACGGCTGCCAGGCCGCCGCCGAACTCGCCGTTGTTGTCGGTGAAAATGCAGTTGCGGGCGGTGAGTTTCGCAGTGGTCAGCACGCCGCCGCCGTAGCGGGTGGCTGGAGGCGCGGCGGTACCCACTTGGGTGTTGCCGCCCGAAACGGTGAAGCCGTCGAGAATGGCGCGGTCGGTGGGTTCGGCGCTGGGCACTATTTCCACGACGTGGTTGGAGTTGTCGGCGCGGTTGGTGCCGAAATTACCCACGATGTCGTTGCCGGCCATGTCGCCGTTCAGGATCGTCACATTCACGGCCGGGTTGCGGGCCGAGAGTTGGGTTTCCGTACCGGCGAAGCCGCCGTAAAGGGCGATGCCGGCTTCCATCAAAAAGGAGCTGTTGGCCGTGGCGGGGTCAGGTTTGTACGTGCCGGCGGCCACCCAGAGCTGGTCGCCCGGGTTGGCGGCATTGAGCGCGGCATACAGGGTCGTGTAGGCATTGGCCCAGCTGGTACCGTTGTTTGCCCCTGCGGCATCGTGTTTGACAAAAATGGTTTGTTGCGCATTCAGGCTGGCCAGCATGCAGCAGAATAAAATAGGTAAAAGGCTTTTCATACAAAAGTTAGGTTGGTGAGTAAGTGAATGTAAGCGCCTGTGAAAGTAGGCATATCCGGGTTTTAAGCTGGCAAAAAGTTGGAGCAGGAAACGCCAAAACTGTCCAATGGCAGGAAATGCCCTTGTTCGGTCAAAAGTTAAATTTGAAAAAATCAATTGGAAAAGGTTTGTCCCTTCCGGACTCAGTCCTGCACCAGCGTAACATTTCCCGAAAACCGCTCCCGGCGGCCGTCTAAGAACGTTACCTGGGCAACCCAGGCGTATACGCCGGCAGGCGCCGGGCGGCCCCGCCATTTGCCGTCCCAGCCCAGTTGCGGGTCGTTGGGCAGGAAGTTGCGTTTTTCAAAGACGAGGTTGCCTGTCCGGTTGAACACTTGCAATGCCTCCACCTGCTCGACCCCGTCGCCGGCAAATACGGTGAAAAAATTGTTCTGGTTGCTGCCCGGCCGGAAGGCGTTGGGAAAATACAGGTTGGTGGTTTCCACCTCGATGCTGAGGTTGTCGCGGGCAACGCAGCCGCTGGCATTGCGTACCTCGATGGCCACATCGGTATTTTCAAAAAAACGCACTTGCTGGTTCAGCAGGTGTTGCACCGGGAACAGGTTGGGCGGCCGCCAGCTTATTTCCGTAATTACAGAACCCGTCGGCGCTACTTGCGCCCGGATGTCCACCCACTCGCCGCTGACGATCGAACTGTCCTGAAGGTGTAGTTTTACCTGCAACAACTCCGGCTGCGGCACCAGCACCGGGTACACCCGCAAGCAACCCAGGGAGTCGCGCACATACAACTGGTATTCGCCCGCCCAAAGCAGGTCGAACACCGGGCGCGTACTGTACGATTGCCCGTCGAGGGAAAAATAAAAGGGCGTCGCACCGCCGAAAACTTCAGTAACCTCGATGACTCCGTTGCGCAAGCCGTGGCATTGCACGGGTTTCACCTGCACCTGCACGCTGTCGATACAGCCCGCCCGTAGTGCGGTTGAAAGCGGGAAAAAATACAGGAGTGCGGCGCCGATAATCAGGATGCGGTTGGGCATGGGCGGGAGGTTCGTTCTGTCAAAAGTTGCTTTCCAAGCGGAAAGTTAATCAGGAATTAGCTTTCAGGAGAAACAAAACCGCCGATTGTCGGCAATTGAGCGCTTAGATACTGGCTGTTTTTTGTTCGCTGCCCTGTATTTTGCCGCCGCAAAAATCGCGCCTGTGAAACACAACATCGAATGCCTCGCCGAGCTGGCCGCCCGGCCCGCCCGCACGATTCTCGGCCTCATGTCGGGTACTTCCCTCGACGGACTCGACCTGGCGCTCTGCGCCGTCGAAGGCGCCGGCTTGGAAACCACCATCCGGGTAACGCACTTCGAAACGGTCGCCTTCGACGAACACTTCCGCCGCGACATCCGCCGCGTGTTCGCTCAGCCTACCATCGATTTTCAACAGCTGGTGCTCCTCCACGTGGTGGTGGCCGAACGCCACGCCGCCATCATCCTCGACACCCTGAGCCGCTGGGGCCTCGCGCCCGAACAGGTCGACCTCCTGGCCAGCCACGGCCAAACGGTGTTCCACGCCCCGCGGCAATTTCACGGCCTGGCCGGTCAGCCCAACGCTACTTTGCAAATCGGCGATGGCGACCACCTGGCCCGCCGAACGGGTATCATCACCCTCAGCGATTTCCGGCAAAAACACCTTGCCGCCGGCGGCGAAGGGGCGCCGCTGGCGCTTTATGGCGACTACTATTTGTTTTCCAAAAAAGGCGAAGACCGCTTCCTGCTCAACATGGGCGGGATCGCCAATTTCACCTTTTTGCCCGGCGACGGCGATACGGCCAAGGTGTTCGCCACCGACACCGGCCCGGGCAACACCCTGCTCGATGCCGCTGCCCAGAAATATTTTGGCCAAGCCTTCGACGCCGACGCCCGCCTGGCCAGCGCCGGAACAGTCGATGCCGCCCTGCTCGAAAAATTCAAAGCCCATCCTTTTTTCCAACTGCCTTTCCCCACCACCACCGGCCCCGAGCAGTTCAGCCTGCAATGGGCGGAAGCGCTGGCGGAATCCGGAATGCGGAATGCGCATGATTTCATGGCTACGCTCACCCAACTTACCGCCGACACCGTGGCGGCAGGTATTCAACGGGTGGCGCTGACTTCGCCGCGAAAAGCGATTTACCTCAGCGGCGGCGGCGCCCACAATCCGCTGATCGTCCGGTACCTGCGCGAACAACTCCCCGGCTGGGCAATGGCGCCCATGGAAACGCTCGGCGTGCATGGCGACGCCAAGGAGGCCGTTTTGTTTGCCGTTCTGGCCAATGAAACCGTAGCGGGTACCGTGGCGCCCGGCGCCCGTTTGGGCGGACTGCCATTGGTAGGTATGGGGAAAATTTCACTGCCGGACTGAGTAGTTTGAAGTTCGAAGTTTGGAGTTTGAAGGCGAGGAAGCGGTACCTTCGCCCAAAATGTTAAACCAACCAAAAACCCTCCAACCAGAAACCAGAAACCCTCTAACCAGAAACCCTCTAACCAGAAACCAGAAACCTTCGTCCACAGCATGCAAAAGCTAAAAAATTATATCCAGGGCAGTTGGGTGGCCGGCGACGGCGACGGCATTCCCCAGTTCAATGCCTACACCGGCGAGGTCATTTCGACGGCCTCTGACGCCGGACTCGACTACGCCGCCATCCTCCACTACGGCCGCACTACCGGAAGCCCGACCCTGCGCCGCATGAGCTTCCCCGAACGCGGGCGCATGCTCAAGGCCCTGGCATTTTACCTGCTGGAACGCAAAGAAAAATACTACGCAGTGAGCCACTGGACCGGCGCCACCCGCGCCGATTCCTGGGTCGATATAGAGGGCGGTATCGGCAACCTGTTCGCGTACAGTAGTTTGCGCCGCCGTTTTCCCGATGCGCCCTACCATGTGGAAGGCGAAACGGTGCGCTTGTCGAAGGAAAATACCTTCATCGGCCACCACATTCTGGTGCCCAAACCCGGGGTGGCTGTGCATATCAACGCCTTTAATTTCCCGGTTTGGGGCATGTTGGAAAAAATAGCCGTCAACCTGCTGGCCGGCATGCCGGCAGTGGTGAAAGCCAGCGAACAAACCTCCTTTCTCACCGAAGCCGTGGTGCGCGACATCGTCGAGTCGGGCATCCTGCCCGAAGGCGCCTTGCAGCTGCTCGTCGGCCAGGGACGGGGCATCCTCGACGCGGTGCAAAGTCAGGACGTGGTGACGTTCACCGGCAGCGCCGAAACCGGAAAAAAACTGCGGGCTCACCCGGCGCTGATTCAACATTCGGTGCCCTTCACCATGGAGGCCGACTCGCTGAATGCCGCCATTCTCGGCGCCGACGCCGGGCCGGGCACACCTGAGTTCGACTTGTTTATCAAAGAAGTGCGGCGCGAAATGGTGACCAAAGCCGGCCAAAAATGCACCGCCGTGCGCCGCATCCTCGTGCCGGAAAATTGGCTCGATGCGGTGCAACAAGCGCTCGTCGACGCGCTGCGTAAAACCACCGTGGGCGACCCCTCCGTCGAAGGCGTGCGCATGGGCGCCCTCATCAACCGCCAACAGCTCCAGCGGGTGCAGGAAAAACTGGCCTTGCTGGCCCAGCAGACCCAAGTGGCGCACGGCAACCCCGAGCAGTTCGAGGTTGTGGGCGCCAGCCGCGAAAAAGGCGCTTTTTTTCCGCCCATGTTGCTGCGCAACGAGCGGCCCCTGCAGCAACTCCTCAGCCACGAAACGGAGTGTTTCGGCCCGGTCAGCACGCTCATGCCGTACCAATCGCTCGACGAAGCCATCGCCATCGCCCGCCTCGGTAAAGGCTCGCTGGTGAGCACCATCTGTACGTACGACCGCGCGATCCAGCGCGAGTACGTGCTCGAGGCCGCCGCTTACCACGGGCGTATTTTGATGCTCAACCGCGATTCGGCCCGGGAGAGCACCGGCCACGGCTCGCCCATGCCTTTGCTGGTGCACGGCGGACCCGGCCATGCCGGCGGCGGCGAGGAAATGGGGGGCATGCGCGGGGTGATGCACTATATGCAACGCACGGCCATCCAAGGGCACCCGACCGATGTGACCAATGTGACCCAGCAGTTTCAGGCCGGCGCCGAGCAAACCGAAACGCCGGTGCATCCCTTCAAAAAACATTTCGATGAACTCTTTGTCGGCGAAACGCTGGTGACGGCAAAACATACCGTCAGCGAAGCCGATATCCACAATTTTGCCAATGTCAGCGGCGACAATTTTTACGCCCACATGGATGCCACGGCGCTCGAAGGCACGCCCTTCACCGGCCGGGTGGCGCACGGCTATTTCGTACTCTCCAAAGCGGCCGGCTTGTTTGTCGACGCCAAAAAAGGCCCGGTGCTGCTCAACTACGGCCTCGACGAATGCCGCTTCACCAAACCCGTTTACCCGGGCATGACCATCGGCGTGCGGCTGACGGTGAAAGAAAAAATCGAACAGGAGTACGACCCCGCGAAAGAAGGCGTCGGCGCCATCCCGCGCGGTATCGTCAAGTGGCTGGTGGAGGTGTACGACGAGATCGGGGAAACGGTGGCGATTGCTACGATTTTGACGATGGTGCGGAAGAAGAGCTGAACGATCGTAAATCAATTTTACCCTCCCCGCAGCCGCTCCAGCAGCCAGTCCTTTTCGG
>CAZVZH010000018.1:29089-39503 GCA_964630705.1 uncultured Saprospiraceae bacterium
ATCGTAAATCAATTTTACCCTCCCCGCAGCCGCTCCAGCAGCCAGTCCTTTTCGGCCAGCACCTTGGTTGCCTCTACCTCGGCACGCAGGGCGGCGCGTTGGTTTTTATCAAACAGGTTGCTCTCCAGGAGTTTGCGGGTAAAATGGATGGTGTTCAGGTACATGTCGCGGTGATAGCCCAATTTTTTCTTCCGCCGGATAAACGTTTGGAAGGCTTGCAGGTGCGATTCGAGCAGGTCGAAAGCGTCGAGTTCGTAGTAAATTTTCAGTTGCAGGGTTTTGGCTGCGAGGCTGAGCAGCAGGTCTTTGTATTCCGCTTTTTGCAGCAGCGACAAGGCTGCGTCGAAGTGCCGGCGTTGGTACTCCAGCCGGGCCAGATTGAACGAAAACAAACTTTCCTGGTGCTGGGGCGGGAGTTTTTTCCGGTATTGGTGGATGAACCGGTCTACCCAATCGTGTTCGCGCAGCACCAGGCCGATGGTTGCCACATTTTGGTAGGTATAGCGCGACAGCACGCCTTCTACCAGAAAATAACCTTTTGACAAGCCGTCTTTGTAAAAATCAAGTTGCTCGGCCAGGTACTCCTGGCTGCCGGCATTGTACTGCCGGATGCAAAAATTGATGGCCAGCACGTACAAGTCGCGCAGTTCGTCTTCCGGAAACTGGTGGCTGTGCCGCTGCAACAAGCGCTTGAATTCCTGGAAATGATCCTTCTGGTCGGGCGCGCTCAGGGCGCGGAAGCAGTGGTAGTACAGGGCAATGGCCGGCGTCTGCAAGAGCGGATGGCCGTTTTCCAGCTGCGGCAACAGAGCGTCGAGCAGGCCGTAGTGGTGGCTGCTGTCGTACACAATTTGGTGCGAGCGGATGAAGCAGGACTGCCAGAGTTTGCGGCTGAGGTAGCTGCGGTCCAGCTGGTCGGAAAGGGCCTGCAGGGGTAATTCCGATTTGTCGCGCGCTTCCATGCCTGCGCGGTATTGTTCGAGAAAAAACTGGTAGTGTTGCTCCTGGGCTTCGGCGTTGCACAGCGCCTGCCGCTCCAGATTTTCGGCGGCGGCATGTTGCTGGAGCCGGGCCAGGTCGTCGAGTTTGCGGCGCCGGAAAGCTTCCGCCAGGCGCAGGGCATGGGTAGCCGGGCCGGGGTTGTGGAGAAATTCGTCGACCAGGAGAAATTGCTGCGCCGTTTGCAGCAAAAAACTGGCGGCCATGCGCAGGCGATGGTCGTCGAAACCTTTGTCGCCGAAAACTGCGGTAAACGCCGCAGCTTTGTCGGTTGCCGGTTTGCCGGATTTCAAAAACGGCTCCAGCCAACCCAGCAAAGCTTCCACTTCCGGCCGCTGGTTGAAATAGGGGCTGCGCGTAAATTTTTTCAAACGCCGGAGTTCGGCTGCAGAAAAAACGCGCAGCAAACGGAGTAAACGGGTGTTTTCCAAGGGCTATTCTTGAAAATTTATGTAGACAAAATTCAAAAACTGTTTTTTAGTAAAGCTGAACTTCTCCGGCACAAAAAACGCGCATATTTTCTTTTAATCAAAAACTATTGCGGTTATGAAGTTACAGGGGGGTATCGTTTTTTTTCGGAAAACGAGAATTAACCGTAGACAAATCGCCGAATTTGTATTTGCCAGCCCCAGCCCGTCCGGGCATTTTTGTACCGTCAAATGGCATCAACTAAAAAAACTTATCCCATGCGTACACTCCACTCTTTAATCTGCTGGCTGATCGCAGGCTTCAGCCTGTTCGGCGCCAGGGCTGCTGCCCAGCACACCGTTTCCGGCACCTTGCACAATCCGGCAGGTGCGCCCATGCCCGGCGTGGTCGTCCACATCACCGGCGACGTGAACGATTTTGTCATCACCGACTCGGCCGGTCAGTATCAGGCTACCCTGCCTGCCGGCGGCGCGTATACCTTTGTTCCGTATTGCAACAACCAGCCCCTGAACGGCGTATCGACGTTCGATCTGGTTGTGATCAGCCGGCATATCACCGGTGAAGACACCCTGGAAACGCCCTACCAGCGGATCGCCGCCGACATCGACGACAACCACCTGATCGGCGGGCCCGACACGATCGAAATGCGGCAGCTCATCCTCGCGCAAATACCCACTTTTTTCAACAATACCTCCTGGCGCTTTGTGCGGGCCGACTATGTTTTCCCCGACCCCGAAAACCCCTTTCAGCCGCCCTACCCGGAATCTTTCGTCATTCCAAACCTCAACGCGGATGTCATCGACGCTGATTTCGTCGGCATCAAAATCGGCGACATCAATTACTCCGCCCTTTTGGGCAACCTGACCGATTCGTCCTACATTTCCTGGATTGACGGTACCGTGGCGCGCGATGCAAACTCAAACTGCCAGCTCGACTCCGGCGAAAGCCCGCTGCAAAACTGGACCGTTCGCGCCACCAACCAGTACGGCAATTTTTACGGAAAAACCCGGCCCGACGGTACCTACACCATTGCGGCGCCGCAGGGTACTTACGCCGTCACCCTGTTTCCACCGAACAACCTTTGGGACCCCTGTGCCGCCACCCAAAACGGCGTGACCACCACCCTGTTGGGCCACACCACAGGGGTCGATTTTCCAGTGCAAGTGGCGGTGAATTGTCCCTACCTGGAAGTCGACCTCGCTACGCCATTTTTAAGGCGTTGTTTCAACAACGCCTACAGCGTATTCTACTGCAATACCGGCACCACAACGGCGGAAGACGCCTACGTCGAAGTCAGTTTCGACAGTTTGCTGGAAGTGCAAAGCAGCAGTATCCCCTGGACGACGGTGAACGACAACACCTACACGTTCCCACTGGGCGATGTGCCTTCCGGTTTTTGCGGCAGCTTTTATGTGACGGTGCTGGTCAATTGCGGCGCTACCCCGGGCCAAACGCACTGCTCTTCGGCGCAAATCTACCCCGATTCGCTTTGCGGGCCGCCCCCGGCCGGCTGGAGCGGCGCCAATCTCGTTGTCGAGGGGCATTGCAACGGCGACGAGGTGGTGTTCCAAATCACCAACACTGGCGACGCCATGACCGAGTCGGCCGACTACGTGGTCATCGAAGATATCATGGTGCAAATGAGCAGCGGCTCGGTATTGCTGGGGCCCAACCAGTCGGAAACCGTCACCCTGCCCGCCAACGGCTCCACCTGGCGGCTGGAGGTCGAGCAAGCGCCCAACCACCCCTGGAGCCTGCTGCCCAGCGCGGCCGTGGAAGGCTGCGTGACCGGCGGCGGCAATTTCAGCACCGGGTTTATCACCCAATTTCCGTTCGGCGACGAAAACCCGGCCTACGACGTCGACTGCCAGCAAAACCGCGCCAGCTACGACCCCAACGACAAACAGGGCTTCCCCCTGGGCGTACAAGCTGCGCATTATATTCCCAAAGGCCAGGTCTTGAACTATAAAATCCGTTTTCAAAACACCGGCACCGACACGGCTTTCAATATCGTCATTCTCGATACCCTCTCGGCCCTGTTCGACATCAGCACCCTGCGCCCCGGCGCGGGCAGCCATCCCTACACCTTTAACCTTCTCGGAGCCGGCATTTTGCAGTTTAAATTTCAAAACATCATGCTGCCCGACAGCAATGTGAACGAACCGCTGTCGCACGGCTTCGTGCAGTATTCCATTGCGCCGAAAGCCGATTTGCCCGACCAGTCGGTACTGGAAAACGGCGCCGCCATTTACTTCGATTTCAACGATCCGGTACAGACCAACACCACCTGGCACACCCTGGGCGAGCAATACCTCAACGTGTCGAACATCGCGCTCCAGCCGGGCGTGGAACTGGAGGTGTTTCCCAACCCTGCGGCTGAATACGCCACCTTTTTCCTCAAACGCACGCGCACGGCGCCGGGGCCGCTGGTTTTGTTCGACCTGCAAGGCCGCCATGTGCGCGCGCAGGCGTTCCAGACCAACCGCTTCGAATTCCGGCCGGGTGATTTGCCGCCGGGCGTGTATTTCTTCCGGATTGATTCGGAGGGCCGGGCACTGGCCAGCGGAAAACTGGTATTGGGGGGCCAGTAAAATTTTTCAAATTAAACTTTTCAAATTGGACTTTTGACTTACCCCCTTGCGCGGTAAGTCAAAAGTTTAATTTGAAAAGTCCAATTTGAAAAGTTGGCTTGGGGCTCAGCTGAGCTCCGAGGTAAAATGAAACCGCACCTTCGGAAAATTCTCCTGTACTGTTTGCAGGACCCAGGCGGTTTCGGCGAGAAAAACGAGCTGGCCCTCGCTGTCGCGGGCGATGTCGCGTTTGCGGCGGTCGAGAAAATCTTCCAGTGCTTTGGGGTCGTCGCAGCTGATCCAGCAAGCCTTGTGCAGTTGCACCGGTTCGTAGCGGCATTTGGCGTTGTACTCCGATTCCAGGCGGTGCTGGATGACCTCGAATTGCAGCTGGCCCACCGTGCCGATGATGCGGCGGCCGTCGCTGTTGCGGGTAAACATTTGCGCGACACCTTCGTCCATCAGTTGATCGAGGCCCTTGGCGAATTGTTTTTGCTTGAGTGGGTCGGCGTTTTCCACGTAGCGGAATTGTTCGGGACTGAAGGAGGGAATGCCTTTGAAATGCAGGACTTCGCCTTCGGTGAGCGTGTCGCCGATTTTAAAATTGCCGGAATCGTACAAACCCACCACGTCGCCCGGATAGGCGTCTTCGAGCAAGGTTTTTTTGCTGGCCATAAACATGGTGGGGTTGGGAAATTTGAACTCCCGTTCGAGGCGGATGTGGCGGTAGTTTTTGTTGCGCTCGAAGCGGCCCGAGCATACCCGGAGGAAGGCGATGCGGTCGCGGTGGCGGGGGTCCATGTTGGCAAAAATTTTAAACACAAAGCCGCTGAACTGTTCTTCTTCTGGTTTCACCCGGCGCTCTTCTGTGTCGCGGGGGCGTGGCGTGGGGGCGATATCGACAAAGCAGTCGAGCAGTTCCTTGACCCCAAAATTGTTGACCGCCGAACCGAAAAACACCGGGCAGATTTCACCCTGCAAGTACGCGGCCTTATCGAACGCGGGGTACACCGTTTCCACCATTTCCACTTCTTCGCGCAGGCTGCGGGCGGCGCTTTCGCCGGTGTGACGCTCCAGGTCGGGATGGCTCAGGTCTTCGAACACTATGATGCCCTCCTCGTCCTGCTTGCCATGCGGGTTGAACAGCACCAGTTTTTTCTCGTACAAATTGTACACGCCTTTGAAGCGCTGGCCCATGCCGATAGGCCAGGAGAGCGGCACTACTTTCACGTCCAGCTTTTGTTCGATCTCGTCGAGCAATTCGAAGCCGTCTTTGCCTTCGCGGTCGAGTTTGTTGACGAAAAAAATGATCGGCGTGTCGCGCATGCGGCACACCTTGGTCAGTTTTTCGGTCTGGATTTCCACCCCCTTGGCCACGTCTACCACCACGATGGCTGAGTCGACGGCCGTGAGGGTCCGGTAGGTATCTTCGGCAAAATCTTCGTGGCCCGGCGTGTCGAGAATGTTGATTTGCAAATCGCGGTATTCGAAACCCATCACGGAAGTGCTCACCGAGATGCCGCGCTGGCGCTCGATGTCCATAAAATCAGACACGGTGCTTTTTTTGATCTTGTTGCTCTTGACCGCTCCGGCCGTTTGAATGGCGCCGCCGAACAGCAGCAGTTTTTCCGTCAGGGTGGTTTTGCCGGCATCGGGGTGAGCGATGATGGCGAAGGTGCGGCGGCGGCGGAGTTCTTGCAGAAAATTGGACATGTATAGATCGGACTGGGTCGTTGGAGGTTATTGACTCGAATGAGCCCCAAAAATCGGCCGCAAAAGTAGCGAGAATTGACCGCAAAAAACAAGAATTGCCCAAACGCATACGGATGGCCATTTTTTAAACGCATACCTTCACCCCTTAAAAAGTTGTAATCCGTTGCAAACGACGACACCTCCTGCACGTACGATTTGGCTGGCCCTCCCGGTGCTGGCGTTTTTGGTCTGGCTCGGCTCCCGCAACCAACCCGACCCGGTCTGGCTGGAAGCCGGCGCGCTGGTCCGGGAACCCGTTCAATTGTTGCAAGACGTACCCGATTCGCTCCAGCAACTGTACTGCTCCTGGCACCAACTGCCGTACCGCCCGGGCGACCGCACGGCGCTCAACCTGGTGTCGGCGCCTTCCCTTTCCACCATCGAGTGGACCGCTTTTCGCGAACTCTGCCGGGAGGCGGGTAAAAAACAAAACCTGGTGGTGTCGGGCGTCACGGGCGTGGGGGCTACCAAACAAACAAAACACCTTGCCCGACTGCTCACCGGCCGGCCCGAAAACGTGCTGCTCATCGAGTGCGCGCCGCAGTTCGACCTGGAGTACCACAAAAAATACATTGGCCAGGAGGTCGACGGCGCTTTCGAACCCGGCGAACTGCTTCGCTTCTGGGAGCGCTGCGCCGCTGCGCCGAACCAACATTTCGTCGTCATCATCGACAATTTCGATAAAATCAATCCCGAAACCTTTTTCGGCCCGGCGCTCTGGGAGGCCCTCAGCAGTGCCGGCGACCAAGCCGAGATCGGCGGCAAGATGGTGCGCCCGCCGGCCAACTGCCAGATTTTTTCGGTCACCCACCTCGGCCCTGGCTCCCTGGTCGAGTTCAACGGCGAGCATTTCAAACGCCTGGGCCGGCAGTTTATCCTCGAACCCAACCCCCGCGAACTGCTCGAATACCAGCGCCGCAAATGGACCGGTTCGGCCGACCGCGCGCGCGCTGCCGCTGTAGCCGACACGGCAGCCATGCAGCAGTACCTGTTTTACTTTTTAAAAACCAACGCCCTGCTGCGCGAACGCTTCGGCGAGGGCTACCTGCTGGGCCAGGGCAGCAATATCCGCGATTTTCTCCTGCCCGGCGAACGCACCGAGTTCAAAGCGGCCTTCATCAACCACCTCAACGCCTTGCACCACACAGCCCAGCTGGAAGAACGCGCCTTCCGGCCGCTCGACTACACGGTGCGCACGCAGGGGCTGGAGCCACAGTCCAGCTTTTTCGCCCGACAAGTGCAGTACCTGGAAGACACAGGTTATTTTGTAGAAATTACCATGGTAGCCACCACGGCCCTGCTCACCTTCCTGGCCGGCTGGTGGGTGTTTCGCCGCCGCGAGCAACTCATCCGGCTCTACGGCGAGCGGGTGCAGCAGCTGTACCAGGGCTTTGAAAAACAGGCCATCAGCGCTGAAGCTGCCGCCCGCCGGTTGGAGGAAATCAAAAACGAGGTGGACAACCTCGTTATGCGCCGCCGGCTCAACTACACCGAGGGGCTGTACTTTCTGGCTTTTGTGGAAGACAAAGTCAAGCGCATCGAGTTTGCCCGCAACGTCAGCCAAACCTTCCTCGAACTGTTCAACACCTTCATGGAAGACGATGTGCTCACCGAAAACGAGTACAACAAACTCCGGCAGTTTCTGCAATCGATCCGGCATAAAATTCCGGAAGAAACCTACGAGCAGTTTCGCGACAAGGTGGAGCGCACCTATGCCGGCAGCAATGGCGCGAAACTTTAATTTGCTTCTTTGTTGAGCCGAACCAGTACCCCGGCTTTCACGAACATGCCGTCGCCGAAATCTTCGTTGAGCTGCCTGCGGTCGTCGCCGAATTTCAATAAACTCACTGCCAACGCCAACTGGTCGCCGGCGTCATACATCCGGAAGGTACGGCCGAGACTTCTTCCCGCAAAGGCATAACCCACTACTTTTCCCCGGCGCAGGTAGGCCGCCAGCCCGACTTCATTGTTGATTTTTACCAGATAGCCGGCGCGGTTGTTGCCCGTGGCGTAGCTGCGAATGCCGCCGGCAAATTTCAGGCTCAGGCGAAAATCCGGAGAAAAATAGTATCCGAGCTCCGCGTTGGACGGCAGCAGCACATTTACTTCCAGCCGCGATTTTTTCCGGTAATACCCCAGCAAAGGCACGAAGAAAGGGCCGAAAAACTCGGAATTGACCAACAGGCCGAAGCGAAAATGCTCATCGGGCGTGCGGGGTTGGAAGTTAAGCAAGCCGAGCGCTCCGAATTGAAAATCGCGTCCGCCGAGCGAACCCCCGTCCGCGGCCAGGCGGGGCAACAAGAACCAGGTGCCCGACCATCGGGCGCCGTGTTTTTGTTGAAAACCGAGTTTCAGGCTCAGGCCGTGCAGCCGCAGGTCGAGGCTGTCGGCAGTGGCTTGCAGACTGATGCGTTCGGCGTTGAAACCGGTGAGCAGGGCGCCGCCGTTTTTTAAAATGATTGGCAGGGTCAGGTCGGCGGTCCATTCGGAAAAACCGGCTTCGGCGGGCAGTTGGTTGTAGGCTTGTGGCCAGCTGTAGGCGCCTTCGAGTTTGAACAGGTCGAAGTAGGCTTGGCCGGAGCAAGAGGCGGTGAGGAAATACAGCGCGAAGAGAGCAGGTGTTTTCATATTTTGAGTCATGTGTATCAGATGTTCAAATTCCCAAAATCTAATCTTATCGCTTGTCATATCGGAGCACAGCGAAGACATCAACACAAGTAAAACTTGCGAAATCTATTTAATTCAGGTTGTGACTATCCCGACGAGAAGTTTTCCGGTACCAGATTTACCTTCGTAGAGCAGTTTCCCGCAGATACCGCATCTGCGGGAAACTACTCTACGGAGGTTGGCTGCAACTTGTATTATGAACTGTCAAACTGTTTGTTGCTTCCGCCCCAAAAACGGCAGCAACACCACCACAAACAACACCAGCGCCAGCAATTCGCCGCCCAGGATATACCAGGGCCAGTCGCCGAACAAATCGAGCAGGGTAGGGGAGGGCGGCTTGCGGCAGAGGTACATGAAATTGGTGCCCAACAGCACGTTGATGCCGGCGACAAATACGAAATACACATTCGACCACAGCAGCGACTTGCCCAAACTGCGCCAGCCCGGCCGGAACCCGTACACCAAAACCGCAAACAAAATGCTCTGCGCCAGGCCGATGTGCACGATGAAATACCGGATGTTGAACGGGTGCGGAAAGCCCTGCGGAATATCGGGCGTCAGCAAAGCCTGTATGCAGCCCGCCATGACCATGAAATACGAAACTTCGAACAGAAAAAACGACTTCCGCCAGAGCATCACCGGCAGCAGCAGGTTGAGAAAATAACAGATGTGGAAGGGCAGGATCAGGTCGATGCGCAGCGGCGGGGGGGCCGACAACAGCCAAATGGAAATGCTCAGCCAAATGGCTACCGGAATCAGGCTCATCGCCAAGGCGATCCGCCGTTTGGCCAGCTCCGTCGTCGCCTGGCGGCCGAGGTAAATCCAGCTGATCATGCTGGCGATGCCGGCCAACAGCCACCAGCGGTGCTCGGCGCCCCAGTTGACGAAATTGGCTTGTAAAAGCAGTTGGTCGTTCAAGCGGCCGGCGTGTTAGGTTTGCCGGTCAGCGAATGTAAGCAGTCCCGAGCATTGCCGCAGCTGTTTTTTTAACGTTTGACAAAAGCCGAATCGTGAATCCACAAGCGCCAGGGCCAGGCGGCGCATTCCCCGGCATAGTCCACGCCGATGCGCGGGCCGGCGGCGATGTCCGGCGGCGCGACATCCAGTCCCCGGTCTTCGATCCAGACCGCCGCGCCGGGTTCCGTCAGGTTGTGCCCCGACAGGCGGGTGTGCAGGCCCAGCGCTTGCGCCAGCGCTCCGGGGCCGGTGGTCAGGCGGGTTGGGGCGGCGGCTCCGGGCGCCAGGCCGCGGCGGCGGCGCATGTGCTCGAGTCCGTCGAGCGGCTCCACCGCGCGGATCAGCACCGCGTGGGCCATGCCTTCCGGCCCGCTGACCACATTGAACAAATGGTGGATGCCGTAGCACAGGTAGATGTAAGCCCGGCCGCCGGCCTGAAACATCACCTCGGTACGGGCCGTGCGGCGGTTGCCGTAGGCGTGGCAGGCGCGGTCGTCGGGAGCGCGGTAAGCTTCCACTTCGCTGATCCGGCCGGCGGTGCGGCAGCCGTCGATTTCGGTGACGAGCACTTTCCCCAGCAGGGTTCGGGATACTTCCAGGACGTCGGCGCGGAGGTAGAATTTGGGCGGGAGGCGGGGCATGGTTTTAGAACTTTTGACTTTTCGAATTTCAAATTGAACTTTTGACTTAAAAAAATCGCCCCTTCTCGGGATGCTTTGTGCCGCTGATTAAAAACCATCGCGATAATTCAAAAGCTTTTGAATGCTGTCAATGTTGCCGCCTTTAAACTGCGCAACTAAACTGTCGCAATCACAATTCTCTATAATAAACTTGTCTGTTTGATCCAGTAAAAAGACGCCGGGCCTGATATGAACAGTATCTGATTTTATGGTAACTTTTGAATAGGCCTTACCTTGAAGTAGTAGCGAGTCCTCCTTGACCTCCCATTTCCCATCTTCTCTCAAGAGATCAATAGCATCACTCGGGAGCGGTTTTCGTAATTTGCCATACCTGTTCATCGTATAAAAATTGTATTTGTT
>CAZVZH010000019.1:0-37870 GCA_964630705.1 uncultured Saprospiraceae bacterium
CTTTTCCAGCACCAGTAAAAAATGATCGGCCGCATGCGCCCAAACTTTTCCGCGGCATTTTTTTTCCAAAAACGCCAAACCGCGCAGCAGTCCCGGCCGCCGGCCAAACCAAGTCTCCAGGTACGAAGGCGGCGCCCAAAAGCCCACGGGCGCGAGCCTTCGCACGCCCAGGCTGGGGAAAAAACGCGCCAGCTCGCCCGGCCCATAGTACCATGTGGGGATGCTCGTGCGGGCGTCGAGCCGGGCTTGCACCGGGCCGCCGTTCCAGCGGCGGCGGGCGGCGGCCCACTGACCTTTCAGTAGGAAATAGGCCGTCTCCCAGGCGCAAAAACGGCCCATGACCACCAGTGCCAGCCGGCCGCCGGGACGCAGCAGGCGGGGCAGGGTGGCGCCCAGGGCTTGCAGTTCGGTGGGGGAGAGGCAGTTGAGGCCGCCGAAGTTGGAAAAGATCAGGTCGAAGCCGGCGCCAGGCAAGGGCTCCTTGGGCAGGGCGCGCAGGTCGAGCGGGCGGGTGCTGACGCGGTGTTCGAGTCCGGCCCGGCGGATTTTCTCGGCAGTGCGGGCCACCATGTTGGCCGACAGGTCGGTAGCCAGCACCCGGCAGCCGCGTTCGGCCAGCCAGAGGGCGTCGGCGCCGGTGCCGCAGTTGAGCTCGAGCACCTCGGTGTCGGGGCGGAGCAGGGGTTTCAGGGCGCGGTGTACCAGGGCGCGTTGGAGTTGCCCCAGGGCGCTGTGGGTGAACAGCGCGTCGTAGTTTGCAGCAACGGGGTCGAAACCGGGATCGGTCATTTTTTCCAATTTAAAATTCAGAAAAGCGCCGGGAGTGCCCGGTATTTAATTAACCCTAGAAGCTTCAGGTGCAGCATTGCCCGATTTTTCCAGTCGTCGCAGCCGCCAGTTGTCGAGCGCCAGCGCGGGAACGTAATAGGCTGTGAGCGCCGCGCGGCGCAGCGGTCCGGGGCGGCCTTGCAACAGCTGGCGCAGCGCAGCCAGCCCTTGCCGGAGGCGGAAGCGTTTGTGAACCAGGCGGTGCAGGCGCCGGTAAAAAGCGGGTGAAAACGTAGCGGGGTACATCATGGCCAGGTCGTCGGAGTCGGTCCAGTTTTGTTTTTCGCCGAGCAGGTTTTTGACGTTTTCGTAAAATTTGGTGCCGGGCAGCGGGTAGCTCACCGAAATGCCGATGTCGTGCGGGAGGAGTTCTTCCACCAGTTCGATCGTTTTTTCGATATCGGCACGGGTTTCGCCGAGGTAGCCGAATTGGAGAAAAAAACAGACTTCCACGCCATTTTTCTGAAGCAGGCGGGTGGCCTGGCGGATTTGCTCGACGGTGGTGCCTTTGTCCATCGCGTCGAGAATTTTCTGCGAACCGCTTTCGGCGCCCACCCACACCTGGCGCAGCCCGCTGGCAGCCAAGGCCTCGATGTTGTCTTCCTGGAGCAACAGGTCGGCGCGGCTTTGAATTTTATAGGAAAACTCCAGTTTTTTCTCCAGCGCGATATCGCGAAACTCCTGCACCCAGCGGGGTTTGAGCCCGAAAATATCGTCGGCCATCCAAAAATGGCGGACGCCGTAGCGCCCGATGAGCATTTCGATTTCGTCGGCTACGCGGCGGGGGCTGCGGCTGTTGTAGCGGTTGCCGTAGATGGGTTTGGCGCACCAGTTGCACTTGTAGGGGCAGCCGCGGGTGGTGGCCAGGTTGAGCGAAAAATAGCCGTGGGCGCGCATCCAGATGGCGCGGTAGGCCATGATGTCGACCATGTCCCAGGCGGGGTCGGGCAGGCTGTTGAGGTCGGTTAAGACGGGGCGGCGGGCAGTGCGGAATGCGGAATTTTTTGATTCCGGGGAGGGGCTGTTTTCTGGTTCAAAAGTATCCCAACCTGAGTGGTTGAACAATTCCGCATTCCGCATTCCGTATTCCGAATTCGAAAAGGCTATTCCGGCAATGTCTGACACCTCCCCCTGCCCGGTTTCAAGGCTGGCGAGCAGTTCGCGCAGGGTTATTTCGCCTTCGCCGAGCACGATGAAGTGTGCGCCTTCGGCCAGGTATTGTTCGGCGTGGTCGGTACTGTCGCTGCTGCTTACGATCACGATACAGCCCTGCTCGTGGCCCAGGCGGATCATTCGGAAAGCGGCTTCGCGCATGCGGGTGAGGCACATTTTGGTGAGGTAGTTGAAGCCGTCGTCGTAGATGACCAGGTACTTCGGCTGGCTGGCTTGCAGGGCTGGCAGCAGTTCGTTTTCGCTGTGGCGCAGGTGGGTGTCGAAGAGTTCGACGACAAAACCGCTTTCACGCAAAACAGCTGCAGCATACAGCGTACCGTAGGGAGGGTAAGGCTGTTGAGCCTTCCACTGTTTGGGGTCGAAGCGGTAGAAATATGCCGGAGCGAGGAGTACCTTGGCCATGCCGGCGAAATTAGGGTCTTTTTGTTCAAACAGACAAGGCTGCGGAGCGGGGAGTCGGGCGCTTGGTCGAACAAGTGCGCGCTCGTTGTGTTTATTCCACGATTTTTGCCGCCCCCGGAAAAACTGCCGACGCTTAAAATTTCTATTGCATGACGGAAGCCGTAAAACCTATCCTGCGCTTTTGGAATCTTTTACGACTGTACAAGCGGGAAATTTCCCACATCTACCTCTATGCAATCCTGAACGGGTTGGTGAACCTGTCGTTGCCGCTCGGCATACAGGCGATCATCAATTTTATTCAGAGCGGTGAAATTTCCACCTCCTGGGTAGTGCTGGTGGGTTTCGTGCTGGTGGGCATTGCGGTGACGGGCGTGTTCCAGGTGTTGCAATTGCGGGTAGTGGAAAATATTCAGCAAAACATTTTTGCCCGCTCGGCATTCGAGTTTGCCGCGCGCATCCCGAAAATCAAACTTTCTGAGCTCGATACCATCCACGCGCCGGAGTTGGTCAACCGTTTTTTCGACACCCTGACCATCCAAAAGGGTTTGCCTAAAATTCTGATCGATTTTTCCCTGGCCTCCTTTCAGGTGGTGTTCGGCTTGTTGCTGCTGGCGCTGTACAGTCCGTATTTTATCCTGCTGGCGCTTTTGCTCTGCCTGATCCTCTGGCTGATTTTTAAAATTACCGGTCCTATCGGCCTGGAAACCAGTCTGAAAGAGAGCAAGTACAAGTATCAGCTGGCGCATTGGCTGGAGGAAATTGCGCGCACCAACAAGAGTTTCAAACTGAGCGCGGGCAGCCAGTTGCACTTGAAAAAAACGGACGGCATCGCCACCAGTTACCTCCAGGCCCGCGAAAAACACTTCCGGGTGCTGCTCGCGCAGTTCAAATATTTTATCGGGTTTAAAATTGCCATTGCCGCCGGCTTGTTGGTGCTGGGTAGTGTGCTGGTGTTTCAGCAGCAGATGAACATCGGCCAGTTTGTCGCCGCCGAAATCATCATTATCCTGATTATCAATTCTATTGAAAAAATTATCGGCGTAGTCGAAACGATCTACGACGTGCTGACTGCCCTGGAAAAAATCGGCTATGTGACCGACCTCGATCTCGACCGGCGCCAGGACGCCGGTTTTCCGGCCGGCAATGCGCAGGGCATTGCTGTCGAAGCGCTTCAAATTGCCTATGCGCACCCGGGAGCGCGGAAAAAACTGTTCAAAAATTTGTCGTTCAGCATACCCCCGGGCGCCAAGGTGACCGTGCAGGGGCCGATGGGCAGCGGAAAATCTACGCTGCTGCACCTGATAGCCGGCTTGTTTGACCTCGACGACGGTGAAATTCTGCTCGACGGCATGTCGCTGCATCAAACCGACCGCGAAAAACTGTACAGCGCGATCGGCTATTTTTTCCCCTCCAACCAACTTTTCGAAGGCACCATCGCCGAAAATGTCGCCCTGGGCCGCAGAATCCCGGAAGCCGATGTTTTCGCCGCCATCCAACTCTTGGGGCTTCAGGACTTCCTGGCCGCACAGCCCAAAGGCATCCACTCGGTGATCGACCCGGAAGGCAAACGCCTGCCCCGCAGCATCGTTCAGCGCCTGCTTATCGCCCGGGCCATCGTGCACCGGCCCCGCCTCCTGCTCATGGAAGACCCCCTGCAATACATGAGCGAACAGGAGAAAAAAAATCTGATCGACTACATCATGCACCCCGACCGGGCCTGGACGGTGATCATCGTGACGGAGTACGCCTACTGGACCCAAAAAAGCACCCAAACCATCCAACTCGACGGCCATGCTTAACATTTCGGAAAACAGCATCAACGACCAAATCCCGGTGCAGGAATTCAAATCGTTCGGCCTGCTCGAACGCGGCCGCGTGAAAAAAGTGCCGGTGTACCTTACGCTCGGGCTGACCGGCCTGGTGCTGGGCGCCTTGTTTTTGCCCTGGACCCAAAACATCCAGGGCACAGGCTATGTCACCACCCGCAACCCCGACCAACGACCCCAGGCCATCCAGTCGGTTATTTCCGGCCGGCTGGAGCGCTGGTACGTCAAGGAGGGCGACTTCGTGCAGGCCGGCGATACCATTGTGTTTCTTTCTGAGGTAAAAAGCGAGTATTTCGACCCCCAACTCGTCGACCGCACAGCCGAACAGGTGCGCGCAAAATCACAGAGCATAGATTCGTACGATGAAAAGGTACGCTCACTCGAGTCGCAGTATGCCGCCTTGACCGAAGCCCGCCGCCTGAAAATCGCTCAAACACGGAATAAAATCCTGCAGTCGCGTTTTAAAATCGAGAGCGACAGCATGGATTTGGTAGCCCTGAAAATCGACCGCGATATTGCCGAGAAGCAGTTTAACCGTACCCAGGAGTTGTACGACCGCGGCATCAAATCGCTGACCGAACTGGAAGGCAAAAAACTCAAACTCCAGGAAACCACCGCCAAAGTGGTTGTGCAGCAAAACAAACTGCTGGCACAGCAAAACGAACTGCAAAACCTGCAAATCGAACTCGAGGCGATCGCCAGCGACTATGCCGACAAGCTGGCTAAAGCGCAGTCCGACAAATTTTCAGCCCTTTCCAGCAAACTCGACGCCACGGCCACCACCTCCAAATTGCAAAACCAGCTGAGCAACTACAGCCAGCGGCAAAAATTTTACTACCTCACCGCTCCGCAAACTGGATATATCACTAAAGCCATCAAAAAAGGCCTGGGCGAGATCGTCAAAGAAGGTACCGACGTGGTAACCATCATGCCCGAGCGCTACGATCTGGCGGTGGAACTTTACGTTAAGCCCCTCGACCTGCCCTTGCTCCAGATAGGCAACCGGGTGCGCCTCCAGTTCGACGGCTGGCCGGCCATCGTATTCAGCGGCTGGCCCAATGCGTCGTTCGGCACTTTTTCGGGAAAAGTAGTGGCCATCGACCGTTTTATCAGCGACAACGGCAAGTACCGTATCCTGATCTCGCCCAGCGACCCCCAAAAGCCCTGGCCCGAGCTCATCCGCGTCGGCTCGGGCGCCTGGGCCTTCATTCTGCTCAACGACGTGCCGGTGTGGTACGAGCTGTGGCGCCAACTCAACGGTTTCCCGCCCGATTTTTACGCCAAAGCCGACAGCGGCGCCGACCCGGTGAAGCGCAAAGCGCCGCTGCGTTCGGTCAAATAATCGTTTGCCTTGATGAATCCGTTTTGCCTGAAACATATCCCGGTTTTACTCCTTGCCCTGCTGGCTGCTCCTCGCCTGGCTGCCCAAGCCGACTCGGTGGTGCTGAGCTATACGGCTTTTATCGAAAATCTGCTGGAGCAGCACCCCGTGGCGCGCCAAGCCAGCCTGCAGTCGGGCTTCGCGCGGGCGCAAGGCTTGATGGCGCGCGGGCAATTCGACCCCCAACTGGGCTCCTCCTGGAACGATAAATATTTTCAGGACAAACACTACTACCGCCTGTTCCAGGCCGGTTTTCAAATTCCGACCTGGTACGGCCTTACGGTGCAAGGCAGCTATGAAAATACTGCCGGCGTGTACCTCAACCCCGAAAATACCACCGGCACCAACGGACTTTGGGCGCTTGGCCTTGAAGCCAACCTGCTCCAGGGACTGGTGATCGACGAGCGCCGCGCCGCCGTCCGGCAGGCCCGCGTGTTCGAACAAGCGGCCGCCAACGAACGCCGCCGCTTGCTCAACGACCTCTTGTTCGATGCCTCCGCCGCTTACGTCCGCTGGCAAGCGCTGTTTTTTGTACAGCAAACCATCGATGAAAGTATCGGCTTGGCGCAGGAGTATTTCGAGGCTACCCGGGAGTCGTACCTAGTCGGCGACAAACCCGCCATCGACACCCTGGAGGCTTTTTTGATCTTGCAAGACCGGCTGATGTTGCGCCAGGACAATGCGCTGGAGCTCATCAAAGCCCGGCAAAATCTCGAAAATTTCCTCTGGTACGACCAGGTCCCGCTCGAACTCCAGCCCACCGCCCGGCCTTCCGATGTATTTGCCGACAATATCGATCTAGCCGCTGCGCTCGCCACTCCGGCCGCGGTGGACGGCCACCCCGACTTGCTTGAAAAACAATTTAAACTAAATCAGTACGAGATCGAGGAGCGGCTCAAGCGCGATAAACTCAAGCCCAAACTCAAAGTGAAATACAACCCGCTGTTCGCCACTTCCGACAGCGGCTTGCGCCCCGAGTACGCGGTGGACAATTACAAATGGGGGTTCAACTTTTCCGTACCGCTGCCGCTGCGCAGCGAACGCGGCGCCTTGCAAAAAACGCGTTTGAGCATCGCCGAGTTGGAATTTTCTATTCAGGAAAAACGCAACAGCCTGCAAAACAAGATCGACGCCAACCGGCAAGTTCAACAAACCCTCGACGCCCAACTGGCGCTTCAGCAGCAAAACGTCCGCAATTACCAAGCCCTTCTGGACGCCGAGCGGGAAAAATTCGCTATCGGAGAGAGCTCCGTATTTTTACTGAACAAACGCGCCGAAAAATTCCTCGACACGCAGATCAAACTGATCGAGCTGCGCGCCAAGCGGCAGCTGGCCGGGGTGGAGTATTTGTTTTTGACCGGGATGTTTTTAGAACTGATGGGCGAATAACCAACTACTCCCCAAACGCCGCCGCCACCAAGTCAGCCTGTTCCTTTTCGTGTTTTTTCGGAAAACCTGTTGCCGGGCTGGCCGTTGCCGGGCGGCTGGCGCGTTTCCATCCGTATTCGCTGTGGTGCAGCAGCAGGTAACTCCAGGCGCCCATGTTGGCCGGTTCTTCCTGTACCCAATACAGTTCGGCGTTTTTATATTTTTTCAACAAGGCGTCGAACTGCACTTTCGGGAAAGGATAGATTTGCTCGAGCCGGACAATGGCCACATCGCTGCGTTTTTCTTCTTCCTGGCGCTTGAGCAGGTCGTAGTACACCTTGCCGCTGCACACCAGCAGGCGCTTCACCTTTTTGGGGTCGGCCTGCGGGTCGTCGAGCAGCTCGCGGAAACAGGTGCCGGTTTCCAGCTCCGCGATAGTACCCAGGTTGTAGGGAGGGCGCAGGGTCGATTTGGGCGACATGACGATCAGCGGCTTGCGGAACGGCCGTACCAGCTGGCGGCGCAGGAGGTGGAAAAAATTGCTGGCCGAGGTGATATTGGCCACGGTCACGTTGTTCCAGGCACAGCCTTGCAGGTAGCGTTCCAGGCGGGCAGAGGAGTGCTCGGGCCCCTGGCCTTCGTAGCCGTGGGGCAGCAGCATCACCAGGCCGTTCATGCGGCGCCATTTGGCTTCGCCGGCCAGGATAAACTGGTCGATGATTGTGGAGGCGCCGTTGGCAAAGTCGCCGAACTGGGCTTCCCAAATGACCAGGGCTTCCGGGTTGGCGTAGGCATAGCCGTACTCAAAGCCAAGCACGGCGTACTCTGACAGGAGGGAGTTGTAGATCAGAAAGCGGCCCTGGTGGTCGGCCAGGCTGTCGAGGCGGCTGCGGCGCTCGAAGGATTTGGCGTCGACGGGCGCCGAATGGCGGTGGCTGAACGTGCCGCGTTTGACGTCTTGCCCGCTCATGCGCACATCTTTGCCTTCGAGCAGCAGCGATCCGTAAGCCATGAGCTCGCCCAGGGCCCAGTCGATCTTGCCTTCAGCCACCAGGGCGCGTTGGCTGTCGAGTAGTTTGCTGATCTGGGGTAGCGGGGTGAAATCGGGGGGCAGGTTCAGCAAGTGGTCGAGCAGGCGATCGATGGTTTTGCGGTCGATGCCGGTTTCGGGCGAGTGCTGAAAATCGGCATCGTTGGAAGAAAAGGTCAGGGCTTTCCAGGCCAGCTCTGTTTCCTGATAAGCGTAGGGCAGTTTGTTCTGCCGGGCGTTGTCGAGACGGGCCTGGAGTTGGGCGCGAAAATCTTTTTCCATTTCCCGGGCCAGTTGTACGTCTACTTCGCCGCGCTGGAGCAGAATGTTGTTGTATACCTCGCGCGGGGTGGGGTGGTTGTTGATCAGGGCGTAGAGGTCGGGTTGGGTGAAGCGGGGTTCGTCGCTTTCATTGTGGCCGTATTTGCGGTAGCACACCATGTCGATGTACACGTCGGAGTTGAATTTCTGGCGGTACTCGGTGGCCAGTTCGACGGCGTACACCACGGCTTCGGGGTCGTCGCCGTTGACGTGGAACACCGGCGCCTGCACCACCTCGGCCACTTGGGTGCAGTAGGTGCTGGAGCGGCCTTCGTCCCAACCGGTAGTGAAACCGATTTGGTTGTTGATCACGAAATGGATGGTGCCGCCGGTGTAGTAACCGGGTAGCTGGCTCATCTGGGCTATTTCATACACGATGCCCTGGCCGGCGATGGCGGCGTCGCCGTGGATGAGGATGGGCAGAATGTGGTCGTACTCCGAGTTGTACAAGGCGTCGGCTTTAGCGCGGGCGAAGCCGAGCACTACCGGGTCGACGGCTTCGAGGTGCGAGGGGTTGGGCAGCAGTTTGAGGTACACGTCTTTACCGTGCAAGGTTTTAACCTGAGAGGAAAAGCCGAGGTGGTATTTCACATCGCCGTCGCCGAAGCTGAGGTCGGGGATGGTTTTGCTTTCAAACTCAGCAAAAATCTGCTCATAGGTTTTGCCCAGGGTGTTGGCCAGCACGTTGAGCCGGCCGCGGTGGGCCATGCCGATCACGATTTCCTGGACTGGAATTTCCGACTCGGTAGCAGTGGTAATGATGGCGTCGAGGGCGGCGATGGTCGATTCGCCGCCTTCCAGTGAGAAGCGTTTTTGACCGACAAATTTGGTGTGCAGAAATTGCTCGAACACCGTGGCGCCGTTGACCTTTTCGAGGATGCGTTTCTTTTTTTCCAGTGAAAAACCGTAGTCGTCGGCCAGGTTGCGGTTTTCAATTTTTTGGCGCAGCCAGTGCAGGCGCTCTTTGTCGTAAATGTGGGTGGCTTCGAAGCCGATATTACCGCAATAAATTTTTTTCAGCCGGGCCAGGATGTCGCGCAGCGGAGCATTGGGCAGGCCGATTTCGGCGCCGGCGGCAAAGGGCCGGTCGAGGTCGGCCTCGCTCAGGCTGTAGTCGCTCAGGCCAAGCCTGGGCTTGCGGTCTTTGCGCGGTTTGATGGGGTTGGTGGTAGAGAGCATGTGCCCGCGGTTGCGGTAGGCCTGAATCAGGCCCATCACGGCGAATTCGGCGCGCAGGTCAGTGGCCGATTGGGCGCCGGCTCCGTTGGCGGCGCCGTTGCCGCCTGCCGCGCTGAGCGCGAAATCGAAACCTTTAAAAAATATGGCCCAGTCGGTCTCGACCGATTTTGGGTCGGAAAGCCAGGATTGGTAGAGCGACTCGATGTACTGTGGGTGTGCGTTGAATACTGCCGAAAGATCTTTCATGAATCTTGTTTTGGTAAATTCTGGCGCCGCGCCTCAAACGGCCGTTTTAGTGGTTTCAAACAGTTGCAAGAAAACAAACTGATTTTCAGATTTTTAGAAAAACAGCCGAGCCCAAAACTATTGCCGACCGTTGAAATTTTGCAAAATTAGGTTTTTTGGCAGGATTCGGTGGGCTACCCCGCGCTCCAAATTTTTTCAAACCAAATATTATTTTTCCGGAGAAAACAGATACCTTTGCCGGCCCGAAAAACAGGGCGTTCATTTATAGCCCGCTCATCACCTGTTACGAATCAACGTTTAAGAACAAATATGGCACACCATCGTTCAGCACTGAAGCGCATCCGTCAAAACGCCAAGCGTCGCTTGCAGAACCGTTATTACAAAAAGTCGGCGCGCACCGCCATTAAAAACCTGCGCGAGCTGAAGAGCAAATCCGAAGCCGGAAGCTTTCTGCCGAAAGTGATCAGCATGATCGACAAGCTGGCCAAGCGCGGCAATATCCACCGCAATAAAGCCGCCAACCTGAAAAGCGGCCTGATGAAATTTGTCAACGGGCTCGACTAAAACCCGGTTCCAGCCGGCTGTACTCGCAGCAGTGGATAAAAAGTGAAGGCATGAGCGCGGCTCGTGTCTTCACTTTTTTTGTTGATCCCGCTGTGCTTACCTTTGCCGCGCTTTGCCAACCCCACACAAATTTTATCCAGCACATGGCCGCCAGCACCAAGTTTTACCCCTTGCGCATCTGCGATATCCGCCGCGAAACCGCCGACACCGTTTCGATCGCCTTCGAAGTGCCGGAGGAGCTGCGCGCGCTGTTCCAGTTCACCCAAGGGCAATACCTCACCTTGCGCGCCGTAATCGACGGCGCCGACCAGCGCCGCTCCTATTCCATTTGCTCGGCGCCGCACGAGGCCGACTTGCGGGTGGCCATAAAAAAAGTGCCGGGCGGCGCGTTCAGCACTTTTGCCAATGAGCAACTCCGCGTGGGCGACGAGCTGCGGGTGATGCCGCCGCAAGGGCGTTTTTTCACCGAACTCCAACCTGAAAACGAACAACTCTACGTCGCCTTCGCCGCCGGTAGCGGCATCACCCCCGTGCTCTCCATTCTCAAAAGTGTGCTGCATCAGGAGCCGAAAAGCCGGTTTTTACTCTTTTACGGCAACCGGGGCTTCGATCAGATCATTTTCAGGGAACAACTGGAAGAACTGAAAAACCGCTATCCCGACCAACTGGCCGTGCACCACGTGCTCAGCCGCGAAACACTCAGCGCCGAACTGTTTCAGGGCCGTCTCGACGGTGAAAAATGCCAGGCTTATTGCCGGTTCCTCTTCCGGCCCGACGAGGTGGCGGCATATTTTCTCTGCGGCCCGGAAGACATGATTTTCAGCGTAAAAGCGGCGTTGGAGCAACAAGCCGTCGACCCGCGGCACATTCATTACGAACTGTTTACCAGTCCGGGAGCGCCTAAAAAAACGATCGACCCCACGGCGGCGGCCCGCGCAGCCGAGGCCTTCGACGCGTCGATTGTCGTCATTCAAGACGGGGTGGAGTTCGACTTCAACCTCCAGTCGGACGGCAGCACCCTGCTCGACGCCGCTATGCGCGCCGGCGCCGACCTGCCCTTTTCCTGCAAAGGCGGCGTGTGCAGCACCTGCAAAGCCAAAGTTTTGGAAGGCGAGGTGCACATGGAACTTTGTTACGGCCTCGAGCCCGACGAGGTGGAAGCCGGTTATGTGCTCACCTGCCAGGCACATCCGAAAAGTAAAAAAGTGGTGGTCAGTTTCGACCTTTGATTTTGTAGATTTGATCTTTGATTTTCAGCTATGGCTTTTTTTACCAATACCCGCCTCCAGAGCCTGTTTTTTTTGCTGCTGGCCTTTTTGTTGTATGCCAACACCTTAGGGCACGGTTTCGTGCTCGACGACCAGGTTGCCATCGTTCAGAACAGCTGGGTGCAGGAGGGGCTGAAAGGCTTGCCGAAAATATTCAGCCAGGACGCGTTTTCCGGTTTTTTGCACGCTGAAGACGCTGAACTGCTGCTCTCCGGCGGGCGCTACCGCCCCTTGCCGATGGCCTTTTTTGCCGTGTTGGCGCAGTTTTTTGGAAACAACGCCTTGGTGTTTCACCTGTTTTCGGTGCTGCTGTATGCCCTCTGCTGTTTGGTGTTGTACCGAACGCTGCTGCGGGCCTTTCAGCCGGCCATAGCCGACGGCGACCAGTCGCCCGCCTTGCTGGCCTGGGGCGCCAGTTTACTGTTTGCCGTACATCCGGTGCACGTGGAGGTAGTGGCCAATGTAAAAAGCTGCGACGAACAGCTGGCCCTGTTGCTGGGCCTGCTGGCCATCGGCGCGCTCTTTCGGGCCTTCGACAGTGGGCGTCGCAGCGGTTACTGGCTGGCGGGTTTGCTACTGCTCCTGGCTTGTTTGGCCAAAGAAACCGCCCTGGCTTTACTGCTGGTGGGGCCGGTGGCATTGTGGGTGTTTCGCGATTGGAGTCCGCCGCGGTTGAAAACCTTGGCAAACGGCGTTTTGCCGCTGTTGGCTGCCGTTGGCGCCTACCTTGCCTTGAGGGGCATGGCGCTGAACTGGCAGTTTGCCGGCAGCAGCATGAACGATCCCTTGAACAATCCTTTTCTCAAAATGGGGACAACGGAGTGGGAGCCATACAGCGCCGGGGATAAAATTGCCACGATCGGTTTTATTCTACTGAAATACTTGCGCCTGCTCGTTTGGCCGCATCCGCTCACACACGATTATTATCCCTTTACCATTGCCCGCCAAACGCTGAGCGCGCCGCTGGCCCTGACGGGTTTGGGCGTGTATGCGGGTTTGCTGTTATGGGCGGTTTGGGGGCTGATGAAAAAATGGCGGCTGGCGTTCGGTTTGTTGTTGTTTCTGTTGCCTTTGCTGCTGGTTTCCAATCTGTTGTTTCCGGTGGGCACCTTTATGGCCGAGCGTTTTTTGTTTATGCCTTCGGCCGGCTTTAGCCTGGTGTTCGCCGCGGTACTTTTCGGCGCCTTCCGCCGGGTGCGCCTGCCCAACTGGGCGCCTGTGGCCATGGCTGGCCTGGCCGCTGTGGCGCTGGCTGCTCTGACCCTGCTGCGCAACCCTGCCTGGAAAAGCAATCAGTCGCTGATGGAAGCCGACCTCAAAGCTTCGGCCAACAGCGCCAAACTCAACCACAGCTACGGCACCCTGATGCTCGACCAAGCCCTCGTGGCCGTCGATACCGCCCGGCGCAGCCAGCTGCTCCGCAAGTCGGAAGAGCACCTGCGCAAAGCGCTCAGTTTGCACGCCTCGTACTACGATGCCGCTTTGGCTTACGGAGCCTGCGCTTTTTATCTGGGCGATTTCGACCGCTCGGTGATGGCCTACCAGGGCGCTTACCGGGTAAACCCCGCCGACCCGAAGTCGAAAACGGGCCTGCTATACGCCTTGCGCTACGGTGGTCAGTACTTCGCCGGCCCCGGGCAAGACAGCGCCCGCGCCGTGGTTTATTTCACTCAAGCTTGGGACATCCAGCCCGACACGGCATTGGCCGCCGGCTTGGCCCGGCATTTCAGTCGCTACAACCAGCCGCAGGAAGCCATTGCCTGGCTCGAACGCGGCCTGGCGCTGGCGCCCGGCGATCCGGGTCTCACCCGCGCGCTCGGCGCGGCGTACCGCTCGGCAGGTATGCCTGAAAAAGCAGCCAATCTGGGCAAACAACCATCCTCGTTCCTCATCGTCCCGCCCAGCGGTGGGAAGTAAACCGGCACCGCCATGAAAAACATTGCCATACTCACCGGCGGCGATTCCGCCGAACGCGTAATCTCCCTGCAGAGCGGCCAGGTCGTGTTCGAGCACTTGCCCCGCGACCGCTACCGGCTGTTTCAAATTGATGTGCAAGGCGCCGATTGGCGGGAACGTTCGACGGGCGCCCCGATCGATAAAAATGATTTTTCCCTGCGCATGAACGGCGAAGTTATCCGCTTCGACTGTGCTTTTGCCGCCTTGCACGGCAGTCCACTGGAAGACGGTAAAATGCAGGGGTATTTCGATATGCTCGGCTTGCCCTACACCTGCTGCGACGGCTACGTGAGCGGCCTAACCATGAACAAGTACCACACCAAGCTGCGCCTCGCGCCGTATGGCATCCCCATGGCGCCCTCGGTGTTGTTGCGCCGGGGCATGCCCATCGATACGGAGCGTTTGTTGGCCATGGGGCTGCCGTTGTTTGTGAAACCCAACACACATGGCTCGAGTTTCGGGGTAACCAAGGTGAAAACGGCCGAGGCTTTGCTGCCAGCCATCGAGGCGGTTTGGCCCTACGACAGCGAGGCGCTGGTAGAGGCCTTCATGCCTGGGCGCGAATTTTCGAACGGCGTGTTGCGGGTAAACGGCGAGGTAGTAGCCTTGCCGGTTACGGAGATTATTCCGGAAACCGAATTTTTCGATTTTGCCGCTAAATACGAAGGGAAATCGAAGGAGGTCACGCCGGCAGAAATTTCACCGGAACTTACCCGCCAATGCCAGGAGCGCTCGAGCCTGCTGTACGAAGTGCTGCAATGCAAGGGAGTCGTGCGCTTCGATTACATCCTGGTGGACGGTACTTTTCATTTTTTGGAAGCCAACACGATTCCCGGCATTTCGCCGGCCAGTATCGTGCCGCAACAAGCCCGGGCGCATGGCTGGGCGCTGGGGGAGTTTTTCGCCCTCCTCATCGAGGAGAATGTAAAATGTAAAATGTAAAATTCAAAGGGCAAAAGGTACATCGAGCCGGCCGAAGGCCCGAGCGATGTACCTTTTGCCCTTTGAATTTTACATTTTACATTTTACATTCTCTTGGGCTTTCCTTTTTTTCCGGCAAATTTTTTAAACGACTTGCCGCCGCCTTTTTCTTCGCGGGGCATAGCCTCGTTCACTTTAACCCGGCGGCCGTTGATGTCAAATTCTTCCAGGCCCTTGCGCACGTCGCGAATGAAGCCGGGATCAATATCGAAGTGCATGTATGACTTTTTGATATCGATACCGCCGATGGCGGGTTTGGGCACCTGAAACTCGCGGGTGAGCAGTTGCAGGAAGTCTTTTTTATTTACACCATCCATCAGGCCGATGTTGACGAACAGGCGCTGCATGGCGCCGCCGGAAGCAGAGTCAGATTGGCGGCTGCCGTTCTTTTTGCCTTTTCCACCCTGGTGGAGGTTGATGTCGGGCGCGTTGCGGTAGTAGGAAAGGAAGCGGTTGAACTCGACGCTGGCGAAACGTTTGATGAGTTCTTCCTTGCTGAGGTCTTCCAGTTCGGCGTAGATCCGGGGCATAAACGGCTCGATCTCGTCGTATTTTACCTCCTGGTCGTGAATGTTCCGGATGATGTGGAAGAGTTGTTTTTCGCAGACTTCGTAGCCGGTCGGGATCTGCATTTTGGCAAACGCCGTTTTGCTGCGCCGCTCGATCTGGCGGATTTTTTCTTCGTACTTCGGCGTGATGATGCTGAGCGAAATGCCCTTGCGCCCGGCCCGGCCGGTGCGGCCGCTGCGGTGGGTGTACACCTCGATTTCGTCGGGCAAGCCGTAGTTGATCACGTGGGAAATGTCGCTCACATCGATGCCGCGAGCCGCCACGTCGGTGGCGATGAGCAGTTGGAGGTTGCGCTCGCGGAAGCGCTGCATGACGCGGTCGCGGTCGGGTTGGGCCAGGTCGCCGTGCAGCGCGTCGGCGTTGTAACCGTCGCGGATCATTTGCTCGGCAACTTCCTTGGTGTCGTTTTTAGTTCGGCAAAACACCAGGCCATAAATGCCGGGCGTAGCGTCGACGATGCGCTTGAGCGCGGAGTACCGGTCGGCCGAGTGGCAGAGAAAATACTGGTGCTCGATGTCGGCGTTGATCTGGTTGCGCTGGCCGACGCTGAGTTCGAGTGGGTTGCGCATGTAGGTGGATGCGATCGAGCGCACTTCTTGGGGCATGGTGGCGGAGAACAACCAGATCGACTGGCGGTTGTCGACCGCTTCGAGGATAAGGTCGACGGCGTCTTTGAAGCCCATGTTGAGCATTTCGTCGGCCTCGTCGAGCACGATGCGGGCTACCTTGTCGAGCCGGGCTACCTGGCGCACCAGCAAGTCGACCAGGCGGCCGGGCGTAGCGACGATAATCTGCGCGCCGGCTTTGATTTTGCGGATTTGGGTATCGATGCTGGCGCCGCCGTATACCGCCACCACCTTGTACTGGTGCGCGTATTTGGAATAGTTTTCCAGGTCGGCGGCCACCTGCACGCAGAGTTCGCGGGTGGGGCAGAGCACCAGGGCCTGTACGTTTTTTTCGGCCGGATCGATGCGCTGGAGCAGGGGCAGCCCGAAGGCGGCGGTTTTGCCGGTGCCGGTTTGAGCCAGGGCGATAAAATCTTCGTCGGTTTGCAGGGCGGTAGGAATCACGAGTTCCTGGACGGGGGTAGGGGTATCGAAGCCCAGGGCGGCAATACCCTGAAGCAGGGCCTCCTCGAGGCCCAAATCTTGGAAAGTGGTCATCAAAAAATTTGCGTCAAATAAAGAATATGGTCGTGGGGTTCCTATTCGGACGGAGAGAAATCGACGCAAAGATGTGGCATTTTCGTCAGAGTGAAGAAAATAATTTAAACCCGGGCGCCAGCCAGCCGTTATAAACCCGCTATTTCTCTTGTACCTTGTGCAGTACTTTTACCTGAAAACGAAACCGATGAACAGCAGTTCCCGTCGGATGTTCGGCCTCCTTCTCGGTCTCAGCCTTTCGGTTTGGGCGGCCGCGCAATGCGACCCCTATTTCCGGCAGCCGCTCAGTTCCCGCCCGGCCAATTACGACATCGCCGTACGGCTCCGGCACGACAACCACACCGCCACCGCCACCCAAACCATCTGGTTCACCAATACGGCGCCGGCGCCTGTTGGCGAACTGCGGCTGTACCTCTACCTGAATGCATTTAAAAATACCGAAACCACCTTTTTGAAAGGCAGTTCCCGCATTTTTGGCCAGGGTTTTACCGGCCGGAAGCCGGAGGAATGGGGCTGGATCGAGGTGCAAAAAATAAGCCGCCACCGCGCCGCCGCCGCCGTCGATCTGCGTCCGGGCATGCGCTACATTCAGCCCGACGACGGCAACCCGGCCGACCAAACCGTGTTGCAGGTGCCGCTCGACCAGCCCTTGCAACCTGGCGAAACTGCGGAATTTCGGCTCGAGTGGCGGGCGCAAATGCCCAAAACGATCGCCCGGGCCGGCCACAGCCGCGATTTTTACCTGTTCTGCCACTGGTTCCCCCAGCTGGGCGTGCTAGAAGCTGATGCGGCCGGGAATTGGGGCTGGAACTGCCACCAGTTTTTCCGCCAAACGGAATTTTACGCTGATTTCGGCGTGTATGACGTGCGCATCACCACGGATAAAAAATTCGTCGTCGGCGCTTCGGGCTGCCTGGTGGGCGAAAAAAATAACCCTGACGGCAGCGTTACCCGACATTTTCACGCAGAAGATGTGATCGATTTTGCTTGGGCGGCCTACCCGCATTTTCAGGTTCAGGAAACCCGCTGGCGCGGCGTGCTCATCCGCCTGTTGATCCCGCCTGAGCACGCCTACCTGGGGCCGCGCTACCTGCATGCGTTGCAGTTTGCGCTCGAATACCTCGACCGGCACGTCGGCCCGTATCCTTACCCGAGCATCACGGTCGTCGATCCGCCCCTGCACGGGTTGCGTTCAGGCCTGATGGAATACCCGACCCTGATCACCGTAGGAACCTGCTACGGCATGCCGGCGGCGCTGCGCAACATGGAATCGCTGGTGGTGCACGAGTTTGTGCACCAATACTTTATGGGTATGCTGGCCTCCAATGAAAAAGAAGAAGCCTGGCTCGACGAAGGTTTTGTAACCTATTTTGAAGACCGCATCATCGATGCCGCCTATGGCAAAAAACAAGCATTGGTAGACCTGTTCGGCTACCGGTTCGACAACACCGAACTAACCCGCCTGGAATATACCACCATGCGCAATCCACGCGAGGGCGCCGTGGCCCGGCCGGGTTGGGAATTTACCGACTCGAATTACAAAGCGCTGATTTACAGCAAAACTGCCACTATCCTGCGCACTGTGGAAGCCCTGATCGGAAGGGAGCGCATGGATGGGGTGCTGCGCGGCTATTTCGAGCGTTGGAAATTCCGCCACCCCCGCGGCCGCGATTTCAAAGCCGTGCTTCGGGAGGGCTTGCTGCAACTGCCCGATTCCGTTTTCGCCCTTCAGGTGTACGAGCTTTTTGAAACCGGTATCGAACAGGCAAAAGTGCTGGATTATGCCGTGACCGATATTTTCAACGAAAATCTGCCGGCGCCGGAAGGTGTTTTCGGCAACCCGGCAGGCGATTTTCAGTACAAAAACGGCAGCGGTACGGGCCCGCTCGTTTCCAAAGTGGAAGTGCAACGCCGGGGCGATTGGGTGTTTCCGGTTACGCTGCTTGTACGGTTTGAAGACGGCAGTAGCCAAACCCTGCGCTGGTCGGGCCGGGAAGGCCGGCAGGTGTTTGAATTCAGCGGGCGCTCGAAAGTAGTGTCGGCGCAAATCGACCCCGAAGGATTGCTCCTGCTCGACATCGACCACAACAACAACAGCCTGAGTCTTCAGCCGGCGAAAGCCCCCTTGTGGAAGTACGCGGCCAAGGCTATTTTTTGGATTCAAAACCTGATGCAGACGGTCAGTTTGCTGAGCTAACATGACGGCGCGCGCATTTTTACACGGCATTCGGACGGGGCTGCGGCTGTGGCGGCTGGCCGTCATCGTGTATGCCTTGCAGCTGGGCCTGGCGCTGACCCTGGGTATGCAAGCCTACGAAGTGCTCGATGCATCCATGGGCCGCTCGCTGGAAATTGGCAAACTGATGAAACAGTATGACCACACAGTGTTCACCGATTTTTTAAACGAGCATGGCGCGTCGATCACCCCTTTGATCGGGCAGTTGCGCTGGTTGTTGCTGTTCTGGTTGTTGTTTTCGGTGTTTGTCAACGCGGGCTGGTTGTACTGTGCTGCACAACCGGAGGAGGCCGGCGGCCGGAAATTTTGGCAAGCGGGCGCGGCGTATTTTTGGCCATTTTTAAAAATAAACCTCGTTTACTGGATATTGGCGACGGTTTGGACCTTGTTGGCGCTCTTGCCCGCGGCTTTGTTTTTCGAGCCGGCAATCGAGCATTTCCCCTCTGAAAAATACGCCTTTTGGGGTATGGCACTGTTGATCGTGCTTTGGCTCAAAGGGCTGGCATTTTTGATTATTAGCTCGGTGCTCAGCCGGTTGGAGGGCCTGCAATCGGGCAAATCGACCGGATATTGCGTGCGAAGCGGGTTCCGGATGTTTTGGAAAAACAAAGTGCCGCAGTCGCTTTTGTTTGCAGCCTTCGCGGGATTGCTGCTGTTGGTGTCGGCGGTGTATTGGTGGCTGGATGCGGCTGCGGGTATGCAGACACCGGTGTTGGTGCTGGTCTTTTTTGCGCTGCAGCAAGGCGTGATGTTTTCGCGCATACTCTTCCGGCAAATGTGGTATGCCGCAATGGCGAAAACTATGCTGACATAAATTTTATGGAAAACGAAGCTCAATTGCTCGCCTTGCGCCCCCGGCTCGAGCTCCCAACGGAGCACAGCCTGCCGGAAGAGCGTTTTCAAAACCGCACGCTCCGGCCCATTTTGAAAATGCTGCACCCGCAGCTGGTTGCGCGCCTGCGCCACAATTTTTCAAAACGGAACCGCGCGCTTGCCGATCTACCGGAAGCCGCCCGGCTTCAGGCGGTTGAAAAAAGTATCCGCCACGATCACCATTTCCGGCAATCGCTGGCGGGCATGGTGATCGGCCATTTCACCGCTGACGAGATGGCGTTTTTCCTGGAGCACGAAACAGAAATGATGCGGCGTTTGGCGAGTTTGTTGGTACAGCGGCTGCAAAGTGTGGTGGTGGGGTAGCTTGTGGTTCAATTGGCAAGTTAGCTGAAAAAAATGGGGCTTCAGCAGCGATGGACGCGGTGGTCTAAAATTGTGCGCCAAAAAATGTTTTTTAAAACATTTGTTTTATAATTGTCCGATTTTTCAAAACTAAAAATATTTTTATGGAACGGAAAACGAACTGGTTGGCCATTATCGTGGCGGTAGCCGTTAGCATGGCTCTAGGCTTTTTGTGGTACGGCGCATTGTTCAATCAACAATGGATGGCCGGAAACGGCATTACCATGGAGGGCGAAAAGATGTTTAAAAACGGGGTGGAAATCCCCATGTCAGCAACGCCCATGATTGTAAATACCGTGGTGATGGCCGTGTATGCCCTGATCCTGAACTGGCTGCTCGGCCGGATCGGCGCGAGCAGCTGGATGGAAGGCGCCCAGCTTGGCGCAGCTATCGGTCTGATCATGGTGTTGGGGGTGCTGGTTGGTAATATGTTTGCCGTTAACCCCAGCAGCCTCACTATGGTCGACGGCTCTTATTCCTTTGTGTTATTTGTGCTTCAGGGCGCCATCATTGGCGGTTGGCAGAAGAAGTAGTTTTTCGATTTACGATTTTGGATTTACGAATTACGATTGGTTCACCTTTCCCGAAGGGGCATGGGTGCGACATTTAAAAAAGCACACTATGCCTGCATCCAAACTGTCTTCGGGAAAGGTGAACCAATCGTAATTCGTAATTCGCTAAATCGTAAATCGCTACAGTTGGGCAGCGGCGAGTGCAACGGCTACCTCCAGGCCTTCCGCGATAGCCCGTTTGGCGTCGAGTTCGGCCGCCAGTTTGGCCCCACCGATCAAATGCACGCGTGCACCGGCATGTTCCAGTGGCGCTTGCAGGTCGAGTAGCGATTCCTGGCCGGCACATACCACGATGTGGTCCAGCTCCAGGACTTGCGGGTTGCCGTCGATGCTGAGGTGTAGGCCGGCATCGTCGATGCGGAGGTACTGCACCTTGTTCCACATGTGTACGCCCCGGTGTTTGAGCGCGAGCCGGTGCGCCCAACCTGTTGTTTTGCCCAGCCCGGCGCCCACTTTCCCTTTGGAGCGTTGGAGCAGCCAAATTTCGCGGTGCGTTTCGGGCGCTTCCACAGCGGCAATGCCGCCCCGGTTGCGGTAGGCAGGGTCGATGCCCCACTCGCGCTGGTAGGCGGTTATGGGGTCGTCGTTGGTTGCAGCGTGGCTGAGCGCAACTGCAACGTCGAAACCGATGCCCCCGGCGCCGATGATCGCCACCCGGCGGCCAATGTCGGCGGGGGCCAGCAGCGCTTCAGCGTAGGTCCGCACCCTGGGGTGGTCGATGCCGGGGATCGCCGGTACCCGCGGGCGGACACCGGTGGCGAGCACCACGTTCCGGTAGCCTTTTTTTAGTAAAAATCCGGCGCTGACAGCCGTGTCGAGGTGCAATTGCACCCCGGTTTCTCGAATCCTGTTTTCGAAATAGCGGATGGTTTCGGCGTATTCTTCCTTGCCGGGTACGCGCCGGGCCAGGTTGAATTGGCCGCCGATTTCCGAGGATGCCTCGTATAAATCGACGAGAAAACCGAGGGCCGCCAATTCAGTGGCGCAGGACAAGCCTCCTGGGCCGGCGCCAACCACAGCAATGGAATTCGGAATTTGGAGTTCGGAATTCGGATTGGCCGGCCCGAAGTCGGTTTCCTTGCAGGCGCGGGGATTGACGAGGCAGGTGGCGGTTTTGTGTTCAAAAATATGATCGAGGCAGGCCTGGTTGCAGGCAATACAGGTGTTGATCGATTTGGGTTTGCCGGCAAAGGCCTTGCGGGTGAAATCGGGGTCGGCGAGCAGGGGCCGGGCCATGCTCACCATGTCGGCCTGGCCGGCGGCCAAAATTTCCTCGGCTTTTTCGGGGGTATTGATCCGGTTGGTGGCGATGAGCGGGATGCCGATTTGGCCCTTGAGCCGTTCGGTAACCCAGCTGTACGCGCCGCGGGGCACCAGCGTGGCGATGGTAGGCACCCGCGCTTCGTGCCAGCCGATGCCGGTGTTGATCAGGGTGGCGCCGGCCGCTTCGATGTTTTTTGCCAGGCTGACCACCTCCTCCCAGCTGCTGCCGTCTTCGACCAGGTCAATCAGGGAAACGCGGAAAATGATGATAAAATCGGGTCCCGCAGCGGCGCGTGCGGCGCGCATAACTTCCAGCGCGAAGCGGCTGCGGCGCTCGAAGTTGCCGCCCCAGTCGTCGGTGCGTTGGTTGGTGCGCGGAGCAATAAACTGGTTGATGAGGTAGCCTTCGCTGCCCATAATTTCCACGCCGTCGTAGCCGGCTTCGCGGGCCAACGCGGCGGCGTTGGCAAAATCGCGGATGGTAGCGCGGATGAGCCGAGGGCTCATTTCCCAAGGGCGAAAAGAAGAAATGGGCGCCCGCAGGGCGCTGGGGGCTACCAGCATCGGGTGCACGCCGTAGCGGCCGGCGTGGAGAATTTGCATACAAATTCTACCGCCTTCGGCATGTACCGCAGCTGTCACGGCCTGGTGCTGGCGCGCCTCAGCCCGGGTGCTCATTTTGGCGCCGAAAGGCGCCAGCCAGCCTTGGCGGTTGGGTGCGATGCCGCCGGTGACCATCAGGCCGGCCCCTCCCCGGGCGCGGGCGGCAAAATAGGCGGCCAGGCGTTTGAGCGGTCCTTTGTCTTCCTCCAGGCCGGTATGCATCGAACCCATGAGGATGCGGTTGGGCAGGGCGGTGAAGCCCAAGTCGAGCGGTTCGAACAAGTGGGGGTAATGCGGGTGCTGCGGCATGGGTGTTTTTTTTAATTGGGTAAATGTAGCGCGCCGCCGTTTTCCGGGCAAACACACCGGGTATTTGTCCGGGTGGATAAAAATCAAAAAGCGCGGCAAAACACATTTGTTTTGCCGCGCTCCGAATGGCTGGGCCGGAAGTTTAAAACCCGAAGTTCGTGCGGGCCAGGATCATATTGCCGATGCAACGCCCCGACTCCAGACCTTGCTCGCAGGCCCGGCGGAAGTGTACGCCGCCAAGCACCCGGCTGAAAGCCGCGTCTTCAGCAGCTTGGGAGAGGGCGCCAAACTGGCGCTCCGGCAGCACGAAGGGGCCGCCGTCGGGTGTGTACAGCGGGCTGCCCAGGTGGGTGCGGTCGGTGAATCCGACATTGCCGAAGGCTTTGATCAGTACGGTGGAGGCGCTGCCGGCCATGACCGAGGAGCCGGAATTGTAGTCGGGGTAGGGAGGGGTATTGAGCAGCGGCACCCAGTTGGGGTCGATGTTTTCGCGGATGTAGGTCACCGGGCGCAGCAGGAAGTATTTGTATTTGACAAACCAGCAGGCGGTGAAGCCGTCGGCCGCGGCGAAGCCGAGCAGGCAATATTGTTTGGCGCATTCGGCCAGGTTGAGTTTTTGCTGCGCCATCAGTTGTTTGCCGATATTGACCCAATGGCCGGCCGGCGAGCTGGTGCGGCCCACGCCGTTTTCCCAGTGGTAAGCGATAGCTTTGTTGGTCGGGCTGCGCTCGATATCGTACACTTCTTTGGCATCTTTGTAAAAATCGCTGTCGGTGTTTTCCGAATACGGATAGGGTGGCGCCGGCTCGCAAACCTGGGCGTTGTCGATGACGAAGGTGCGCACGGTGCCCCACATGGGTTCGACAGGCGTTTGGCCCAGGGTGTTGGCATCCCAGTACCAGGGGTGGGTAGCGTCGCGGTTGGGGATTACGGCTACGATGTTGCGGATGAGGTCGCGGCCGTCTTTGCGGATGCGCTCGTTGATGCGCAGGCCGATGCGGGCGCCGAGGTCGCGGGAGTCTTGCCGGACTTGTTCGGAGATGCCTTTTTTCATCATGGCGTCTTCCTGTTGGGCGGCGAGCACGTCGACCTGGCTGCGTTGGGCGTTGTTGATGTTTTCGATAAGTTGGGGAAACACCGTTTTCATGGCCGAGCACAGTACGATGCCCCAGTCGTATTCTTTATTAGAATCGAATTGGGCGCCGACGCCGTAGTCGTTGATTTGGCCGGCCAGGCTTTTACCATTTTCGAGGCCGTGGCAGACCGATTCCCAGGCCGTGAGGCCGAGGTAGCCGTAAACGCGGGCTGCTTGCGGGGCGTAGAGGTAGTTTTCCTTGATCATGTCGGCGGCGGTGTCCATCCAGTCGTGGAGGAGCTGGCCCTCATATTCGGTGGATTTGTGGATCAGAGCGCGCACGAAAAGCGTGTCTTGGGTTTTTTCACAACCATAGGGCACCGCCAGGAGGCTTACGAGAAGCAGGGTAATGAGTTTTTTCATTGTCTGTGTACAGTTGCTGGTCAACAGATGATTTGCCCAAAGCGCATGCAACAAGGCGCCGCTTCAGACGGTTCGCAGAATGTTTGTCAGTCCTCTCGTGTATAGGCATTGACGAACATAACCAGCGCTGGAAGGAGGAAGGGAAGAGGGAAACCGCCTAACCGGGTACGGCTATGTTCATGAGATATTGTCTGCTAAGAGACAAAGGATTAAACGGCCACAAAATTAGTAAAAGATTCGGTTATCCAAGCCCCAAAGCGCGCTATCCGGTGCGGAATTTGGTACGGAAATTGCCCGCCGGTATTCGTAGTAATACGATGATATGACGAATCTGTCCATGAAGTCCCTGAACGTACTAATCGCCGACGGTCATCCAATTTTTGTCGAAGGCTTGCGAAATGTGCTGGCCATTCCTTCCGGGAGGTTTCATTTTCAATTGAAGGGCGTGCTTCAAAATAGCGGCGAAATAGCGGAGGCGCTTGTTCGCCACCAGGTTGATTTGTTGTTGATGGACATGAATTTGTCGGACAGCGATGGCCTGAAGTTGTTGCCGGTTTTCAAAAAGGCAAACAAGTACTTGCGCATCCTGCTGTTTACCCAAAGCGACGATTTGCGTTTGGTAAAAGCGGCCTTTCGGGCGGGCGGCGACGGCTTGTTGCTGCGCTCCACCTCCCGGGATGAATTGCTGCGCGCGGTAGACGATGTGATTGCCGGTAAAACTTTCCTGGGCAAGGGCGTCAGCCTTTCCGAAAACTTGCCCGGCCTGGGCAAAGACGCAGGTTTGCCCGAAAGCAGATTTGCCCGGAAATTCGGTCTCACCCGCCGGGAAATTGAAGTTATGGGCTACATCGGACAAGTGTTGAGCAATAAAGATATTGCTGAAAAACTCTACATCAGCGACCAGACGGTGAGCGTGCACCGCAAAAACATCATGCGAAAATTGGGCGTCAACAACACGGCCAGCCTGATCAAGATCGCCTTTGAAAACCATCTGGTCTGAACCCTCACTACAAGACGGAACCCAACTGCATTGCCTGAATAGAAAAAAAATACCTGTTCACAGGTAGAAAATTTTTTATTTGAGGCACTGTTTTTGTTGCTGGGTACTGCCTGGTTGGTTTTACGGCCGGGCTTACCAGTCCGCCGGACGCTCAGGTATTAAATTTTCTGACGACCAGGGCTTGAAATGCAGATTCCATTCTAATTTTGCTTTATATTTTACTTTATTCATTTTAAACTACTTCATCTTAATCTCATGGCAAAAACGAACTCTACGTTTGTAGCTAATCTTTGGAGCCTGCTCCTGGCGATGGGCCTCGTCTTTTCGGTCAACACCGCCGCCAGCGCGCAGTGTACGCTGGTCTGCAACAACCTGGTGCAGATATCCCTGGACGGCGATTGCGCCGTCGATCTCGAACCCGATATGATTCTCGAAGGCGGCGGCTGCCCCAATGGCAACCTCGTTGTCGAAATCAAAGTAAATGGCGTTTGGGTGCCGGGTCACCTCAACAGCACCCACATCAACCAGACGATTCAGGTGCGCGTTCGCGACCTGATCTCCGGCAACACCTGCTGGGGTTATGTCCATGTGGAGGACAAACTGGCGCCCCAACTCACTTGCACGAACATTTTCCTGTCCTGCGCGATCACGACCTACACGCCGGCTTATCTGGAAAATGAACTCGACATTTCCGCCGCTTACCCGACTGTAAACGAAAACTGCGGCAATTACACCACCTCGTACATCGACACGTACACCGACCTGAACTGTACGCAAACGATCAACGGCCTGAGCAATATCAGCGCTTATGTGCGGCGCGTTTGGACGGCCGTCGACCAAAGCGGCAACCAGTCGAGCTGTACACAATTCATCTACTTCGAGCGTCGAAACGTGGGCTCCGTGCTGTTCCCGGCCGATGTGACGGTTTCCTGCGAAAACCCGGATACCGACCCGTCGAACACCGGCGCACCCTACATTCAGGATTTCGGCAAACAGTTTTCGCTGTACCCGCAGAATACTTTTTGTGAACTGAACGTGGTGTATTCCGATCAAATCCTGCCGATTTGCGACGGCTCCTTCAAAATTCTGCGCACCTGGACGGTGCTCGACTGGTGTTTGCCCACCACGCCTACCCCGCCGAGCAGCAACCCGAAATATTACATTCAGCTGATTAAAGTGCTTGACGAACAGGGCCCAACTATGGCTTGCCCGGCCAACCTGACCATTGGCACTAATCCGTTCGACTGCGAGCGCGACTTCGATTTGCCTGATGTGATTATTGAAGATGCTTGTTCCCGGATCAAATCCATCAAAGCGGTTTTCACCGTAAACGGCATTGGGCAAACCGTTCAAGGCACGCTTGAAAACTTTCCCGGCAACAACTACTGGCACCCGGATACTTTGGGCGTGCTGGGCTATGCCAACAACCTGCCGCTGGGCCCGACTACGATGACTTACATCGTGGAAGACGATTGCGGCAACACGCGCTCCTGCACTTTCCGCATTACCGTGGAAGACGATACGCCGCCCGCGGCTATTTGCGATGAATACACCCAAGTATCGCTCGGCTCTTCCGGTGTGGTGAATGTCAACGCTTCCACTTTCGACGATGGTTCTTACGATAACTGCTCGCCGGTGACCTTCAAGGCGCGCCGCATGGACCCCAACGGTTGCCAGCCGAACAACCGGTTTTACGATCAGGTAAAATTCTGCTGCGACGATATCAACGATACCATCACGGTGATTTTCCGGGTGTACGATGTGCCGGTACCGGCAGGCGAGGTGTCTACCACCTTTGAGGAAGAACATTCGAACGATTGCATGGTGCAGGTGTTTGTCGACGACAAACTCAAACCCACCTGCGTCGCTCCGGCCAACGTAACGGTTTCCTGCAAAAATTTCGATCCCAGCCTTTGGGCCTATGGCATGGCTACGGCCACCGACAACTGCTGCATCGATACGATCACCGCTACAGCCAACTACGCGCTGTTCGACACACTCTGCAATAAAGGCACGATCACCCGTACCTTCCGCTCGTTCGACTGCGGCGGCCTCAGCAGCCAATGCACCCAGCGCGTGGTGGTGAACTACGAGCAGGACTACTACGTCAAATTCCCCAACGACGTCATCGTTACTGCCTGCAACGGCACCGGCGTTTACGGCGAACCCACTTTCTTCGGCAAAGATTGCGAACTGCTCGGCGTGTCGCACGAAGACGTGGTATTCACTGTAGTGCCCGATGCGTGTTACAAAATTGAGCGCACCTGGACGATCATCAACTGGTGCACCTACAACCCCAACGCCGGCTGCATAGAAGTGCCGAACCCGACACCCAACGCTACTTCGAATCACCCGTCGAACCTGCCCGGCCCGATCGTGTCGCCAGCCAATACCCCGTCGCCCTGGAACCCGACGATCGTCAAGATCAACTCGACCGACCCGGCGGCCACCAACTACTCGATTTTCTGGAATGCCAATGCCAACTGCTACAAATACAAGCAGATCATCAAGATTATCGATACGCAGAAGCCTGAAGTAGAAAATTGCCCGGCAAGCCCAGTCGAAATTTGCGACCTGACGCCCAACAACGGCAGCCTCTGGAACGAATCGTATTGGTTCGATGTCAAAACGGAAAGCCACGACCTCTGCGAGGCGCCGACCGACCTGAGCATCAATGCAACCGACCTCTGCTCGGGCGCTAATGTCACGGTGCGCTACCTGTTGTTCCTCGACCTCGACAACAACGGCTCGATGGAAACCGTCGTCAGCAGTACTAACCTTCCAGGCTTCAATACGGTCTTCTACGACAATGCGCAAAACCCGAACTTCGGTGGCGGCCTCCCGCGCCAGTTCGACGAGCGCGCCGTGCCCGCCAACCAGAAATACGGTTTTGCCCTGCAAACTACCGTCAACGGCAACAAAAAAGTAGCCAGCGTGCGCTGGAACACCCAGCAACAACCTTCGACCTACCTGGTTCCGGAGCTGCCCTACGGCACGCACAAGATCAAATGGATTGTCGAAGACGGCTGTGGCAACGAAAATACCTGCGAGTACACCTTTGTGGTCAAAGACTGCAAGGCGCCAACGGTGGTGTGTATCAACGGCTTGAGCGTCAATATCATGCCGACTAAAATGATCGTCCTCTGGGCGGCCGATTTCCTGCAATACACGGAGGATAACTGTACGCCGGCCAGCAAACTCGTCACCGCCATCCGCCGCTCGGGCACGGGCACCGGCTTCCCCGTTAACCCCGACGGCACGCCGCAAACCAGCGTTCAATTTACTTGCGACGACCTCGGTACGCAACTCGTCGAACTCTGGTCGAAAGACCTGGCCGGCAACGCCGACTACTGTGAAACCTACGTAATCGTACAAGACAACCTCGGTGTTTGCGGCCCTCCGGGCTCCTCGGCTACCGTAGCGGGCGCTCTGAAAACCGAAGGCGACAAGGGCTTGCTCGACGGTAATGTCGAACTGATCGGTACGCCGCCGAACGGCCTGCCGCCCTTCAGCACCTTCGACATGTCCGACAACCTGGGTATGTATGTGTTCAGCAGCGCTCTACCCATGGCTTCCAACTACACGGTGACGCCGACGAAAGACAACGACCCGCTCAACGGTGTGTCGACCTACGATCTCGTGCTCATCAACAAACACATCCTGGGCCTGGAACCGCTGGGCTCGCCGTACAAAATGATCGCCGCCGACGCCAACAGCAGCCGCTCGATCACCACCTTCGATATCGTCGAATTCCGCAAACTGATCCTGGGGCTGTACTCCGAACTGCCGGCCAACAACAGCTGGCGCTTCGTCGACAAAGCCTATGTGTTCCCGAACCCGTCGAATCCGTTCCAGGACATTTTCCCGGAAACGAAATCGGTGGCCAACGTGCAAGCCAGCCAGTTTGCCGACGACTTCGTGGCTATCAAAATCGGCGACGTCAACGGCAACGTTGCCGCCAACCTCGACGCTGCGCAAGACCGTACGGTAGGCACCGCTTACTTCGATGTTGAAAACCAAACGGTTAAAGCCGGTCAGGACCTGCTGGTGCGCCTGGAAACTGCCGAACAACTGGCCGCTTACCAGTTTACGCTGCAATACGACGGCCTGGAACTGCTTGAAGTGTTGCCCGGCGAGCGCCAAACGGCCGACAACTTTGCCGTGTTCGCCAACGAGCGCACGCTGACAGCCGCTATCGATGCCGGCGCCGGGTTTGCCCTGCGCTTCCGCGCTCAGAAAAACGGCCAGCTCAGCGAGCTGCTCCACCTGAGCAGCCGCATCACCCGTTCGGAGGCTTACAATGCCGGCGGCGAACCGATGGAGATTGCCTTCCGGTTCAACAGCGCCAACGGTTCTGTCGTGAGCGGCGCCGGTTTTGAACTGCTGCAAAACACGCCGAACCCGGTGAAACACGCCACCAACATTGTGTTCAACCTGCCGGAAGCTGCCGAGGCGACGCTGACCATCAGCAATGCCGAAGGCCGCGTGCTCAACGTGATCAACGGTCAGTTTGCCAAAGGCCTGAACACAGTGACGGTCAACCGCAGCGAGCTCGCTGCCGGCGTCTTGTTCTACCAACTCGAAACAGCTACCCACAGCGCAACGAAGAAAATGATCGTCGTGGAATAAGGGTTCTGGATTTTTTCTTGACGGAAAAATTAAACTTGGGCGCCGCACCTTCGGGAGCGGCGCCCATTGTTTTTTACACATTTCCCCATCCGACAATTTTTAAAAAAACTTTTCCCCCTCCCCAATTCTTGCGAACTTTGGCCCGCTTTTTGAAAACCTCTTTATAATCCGTTTTTTATACGTTGTAAAACGGCCTGAATTTTAATCCGGACACGGGAAAATGCCACCCAGGTAATATTTCCTAATCCATAACCAATTGTTGTTCCCATGATTCAACGCTTACTACTGCTATTAGTAGGCCTCTGGCTCCTCCCTTTCAACAGCACGACCGCCCAGGTAGGGTTCTCCCTGCCGGTGATCAACAACGCGCAACCCGGCACCATCGTCACGCTGCCGGTGAAGGTGAGCAATTTCGACAGCATCGTCGGCGCCCAGTTCGTAATTCAGTGGGACTCCCAGATTTTAAATTTCCTGACGGTATTGGCCTATAACCTGCCCGGCATGTCGAACGAAGACTTCGGGCTGGGCTCAACTTCCAGCGGCATCTTGCGCTTCGCCTGGGAGGGTTTGAATGTCAATTACGGCCATTCTGTTCCGGACGGAACCTCTATTTTCCTAATGAAATTCAGCGTGATCGGCGAGAACAACCAGGGCAGCGCCGTCATTTTTACGGAAGATGTTCCGACCACTGTTTTCGAAGTTGTGCAAGCCGGCCATCCGCCGTACGGCCTGGACGATTGCGACATTTCAAACGGCTACGTGGCCGTTGGTTTCACCCTGAGTACCGACTGGATTGACGAACCCAACTCCTTGCCGGCTACCGTGTCGCCCAACCCATTCCAAACGTCCAGCACGGTTCAGTTTGAACTCGAAAACAGCAGCGCCGTGCAACTCGTGCTGACTGATGCGGCTGGCCACCCGGTTTTTGAAAAAAAAATGGCCTTACCGGCCGGCCGACATGGCATAGAAATTGCCTCCGAGCAATTACCCAAAAGTGGTATTTACTATTTGATCCTGCGTACGCCTTCCCGATCGTGCATACGCCCTTTGGTTAAACTTTGAGAAAAACTTATTTTATCATCCTCCCTATTTCCGCGTTTAAGATGAGACCGATTTCAACAATTCTTACCGCAGGTCTGCTCATGCTGGTACTTCAGGTTTCCGGCCAGCCCTTGATTACGACCTTCGCACCCGCTACCGTGAATGCAGCTGTCGGCGGCACCGTGTCGCTACAGTTGAAAGTGCAGAACTTTACCAACATTGGTTCGCTGCAATTTCCGATCACGTACAACAATGCGGTGCTCCAGTTCACGTCGATTACCAACGCCACACTGCCGGGCTTTGCGCCCTCCAACTACAACGCCACGGCGGGCAAGGTGGTGATTTCCTGGTACCCCGACCTGGGCTTGTATCCCAACGGTTTCTCCGTGGCGGACAATAGCGCCATTTTTACCGTAAATTTCAATGTGATCGCCAACGGATCCACTACGGTCAACCTGGCTAATACCTCGCCGGGCATCGAAGTGATTCGCGGCGCCAACGTTATTCAGGTCAACTTCGCCAACGGCGGCTCCAACGTAACCGGCGGCGCCGGCGGCCCCGGCCCTCTGGTGGGCTTCCACGTGCTGGCGAACACCATCCATATCCCGAAAGGCCAAACAGCCTGCATGCCGGTGACGGTGCACGATTTTACAGGCATCGTTTCGATGGCTTATGCCATGCACTGGGACAATGCGGTGTTGCAATACCAGAACACCAAATCGTACAACATCCCCGACTTGGCCGCTTCCAACTTCAACCTCTACCCGGCCGGCTCCAACACCTTGCTGCTCAGTTGGTTCGAACAAGCCCTGAGCGGCGTGACCAAGCCAAACGGCACCGCGATTTACGAAGTCTGTTTCAAAGCCGTTGGCAACCCCGGTACCACCTCAATGGTCACCATTGACGGCAACGGCTTTCCGCCGGGCGGCGGCACGGCCGAGGTAATCAATTCCAGCAGCAAGGACGTTTGGAAAAACGACTCCGGCGTGTCCGACACCATTTTTGTGGTGACCACCCCGGCTGCACCAGACGCCGTGACCTTCAAAGCCGACTCGATCAAAGTGTCGGCCGGCGCGGAAGCCTGCGTAAATATCCGGGTGAAAAATTTCAAAGACATTATTTCCACTCAACTCGGATTCTCCTACGACGCCACGAAAATTCAATTTAAAAACTTCATGTTCGGCGCCAATCCCCTGGGCCTGAGCAATGCCAACTTTAACCCGAATACCCCCGGTGAAATCAAATTTACCTGGTTTGACCCAAACGCTGCAGGTGTCGATCTGGCCGACAGCACCGTCATTTTTACTATTTGTTTCACCGCCGTAGGCCCTGCCGGCAGCCATTCGCCGGTAACCTTCACCAGCTTGCCGGGCTTCGCCATCGAGGTAGTGAAAGAACCGGGCGGCGAAGTAACGCCCAACCTGATCCACGGCGACGTGGAAATTCTGGCCTTTATACAACCCGTCTGCCAGGCCAACGCCACGGCCGCGGCCTGTAACGGCACCTCTACCGGCGCCATTTCGGCTACCCTGCTTCAGGGCGCCAACCCGATGAGCTACACCTGGTCGGGGCCGGGTATTCCGCCCCCGGGCAGCATGACTACAACCGACTCGGTGTTCAACGGCTTGATTGCCGGCACCTATACCGTTACCGTTACCGTAGCCGGCGGCGCAACCTGCACCAGTACGGCGGTGGTGAACCAACCGACAGCCCTGGGGCTGCAATCGGTGACGCCCACGGCAGTGTCGTGCTTCGGCGGCCAGGACGGCGCCATTGCCGTTACGCCTTCCGGCGGCACCGCGCCGTTTACCTACAAATGGGCGGGCAACCCCAACAACCCCAACCCGAACAATACCGCTTCCGTGACCAACCTGCGCGCCGGCACCTACACCGTGACGGTGACCGATAAAAACGGCTGCACTTTCGTGACGGCGCCGGCTATTCAAGTGGGCCAACCTTCGGATATCAGCATTAACTCCAGCTTGGTGACCCTCAGCCCGGTCACTTGTTTTGGTCTGATGAACGGCGCAGTTGCCATTCCAACACCTAATGGTGGCAACGGCGGATTTAACTACGCCTGGGCTGGCCCCAACGGTTTCACCGCCGCTACCAAAAACATTACCAGTATTGGCGGCGGGGTGTACACCGTGACGATCACCGACTCGAAAAGCTGCAGTAAAACATTTTCCTACACGGTGCAGGCGCCCTCTGCAGCCTTGTTGGTAACACCGGATCCTGCCTTTACGGAAAATGCCACCTGTTTTGGCGCGAACAACGGCAAAGCCAAGGTCGCCATCAGCGGCGGCACGCCGGGCTACACCGTCTCCTGGCGGCGCGGCAGCCCGACCGGCCCGGTTGACGCGACCGGCCCCGTGGCCAACAGCTTGCTCCCGGGTAGTTACTATCCTGTTGCCACCGACAACAACGGTTGCACCGCCACCATCGGCACCCCAATAACCATCGGCGGCCCGACCGAGGCAATTGCCGCCAACCCTACGGCCACCCATGTAAAATGTAACGGCGAAGCCAACGGCTCCATCACCCTGGCGCCCACGGGCGGCAACGGGCAGCCCTTCACGGTCAGCTGGTCGAACGGGCAAAACACCCTGGTGATCAACGGCCTTTCCGGCGGCAGCTTCACGCCGACCGTGACCGACGCCAACGGCTGCACCAGCGCTTTTGCCGCAGTTGTGGTGAACGAACCGGCTAAGATTGTGCTTGTCGACTCCACCATTGTGCCGCAAGACGGCGCTACGCCGGGTTCCATTTCGCTGGATGTTATTACCGGCGGCACGCTGCCCTTTACCTTCAAATGGAGCGGCCCGAACGGTTACACCTCCACGGTGCAAAACCCGACCGGCCTGAGCTACGGCATCTACACCGTGACGATCACCGATGCCAACAACTGTACACTCACGGCTACCGCTGAAGTGAAAAATACCAACGTGCTGGTGCTCACCACCGCAGCCCCGGTCACCGCGTCCTGCAACGACGACGGCTGCATCACCTTCAACGTGCCGCCCGCGGCCGTCGACCCGGTGAGCATCGTGATGAACGGCAAAACGTATTTCCTCGACAGCGATACCTTCAAAATTTGCAACCTGGCTTCCGGTGTGTACCAGCCGACGATTTCCGACGGCTCGGGCAATACCCATACCATGGCCGCCATCGTGATCGCCCAGCTGCAACAAGCGCTGGTGGGCGACTCGCGCACCAACCCCTTCGACGATTTCAAAAACGGCTCGATCACCCTGAGCCCGATCCCGCCCAGCGCCAACCTGACATACCAATGGGCCCACGGCCCCACGGTGCCCAACCTCAGCAGCCTCGACTCGGGCACTTACGTGGTAACCATCACCAACGTGACCTCCGGCTGTACCAGCGTGAACACCTATAAACTGGTGCGCACCTACCAGCCATTTTCCTGCGGAGCGCCGCAGGTGACCAAGGCCAACTGCCTGAACACCAACCAAGGCGCCATCAGCATTACGGTACAAGGCGGCGACGGCCCCACCTACACCTTCCAGTGGGCGGGCCCCAACAGCTATACTTCAGCCAGTCAAAATATCACAGGTTTGTTCCCTGGCGTCTACACCCTTACAGTGATCGACGAGAGCGGCGTCGCGCGGCAATGCCCGGTGGTGACGGTGGGTTCGCAATCGCAGCTCCAGGTGACCAACGTCAACGAGCTGTCCAACTACAACGGCTTCCAGGTGAGTGGCGTAGGTGTGTGCAATGGTAAAGCCGCTGTAGTGTACGCTGGCAACTCCGGCGCCGTCAATATTCTGTGGAATAACGGCATCACTACTCCGACCAACGACGTGCTCTGTGGCGGCGCTTACAGCGTGACCGTAACGGATGCCCTGGGCTGTACCTCCGTTTGGGTGGATTCGCTCACAGTACCGGCCTCCATCATCGGCTCGTACCAGATCGCCAGCAACTACAACGGTTACGCCATCAGCTGCTCCGGCAACTGCGACGGCCGTGCCAATGTATCGGCAGTCGGCGGCATCCCGCCCTACACTGTCAAATGGCCCAGCGGTCAGCTGGATCAAAACGTCCCGCTCGGCGGCATTTCGCAAGCCAACCAACTTTGCGCAGGCGACTACCAGGTGACCATTACCGATGCCAACAACGTGACCGCTACGGCTGTGATTACGGTGGTCGAACCCGATCCGCTGGAAATCATTTTTGAAGACCAGCCGCCGTTCAGCTTTGCCGCCTGCGACGGCGAAGTGACGGCCACGGCGCCAGTGGGCGTAGGCACGATCAACTACACCTGGTCGACCACTGCCGGACAAACCGGCGACGGCCCCACCGCCACCAACCTCTGTGCCGGCACGTACATCACCTTCATTATCGAAGATGCCAACGGTTGTACGGCGATCGACAAACACCTGGTGCCCTACCCGGCCGACGGCTGCCTGCAAGTGCGCCCGATCATCACGCCCGGCCAGGCCGACGGTAAAAACGACTACACGCTCATCACCTGCATCGAAGATTACCCGACCAACACGTTCGAAGTGTACAACCGCTGGGGTCAGCTGGTGTTCCAAACCGAAGGCTACAACAACGGCGACCGCCGTTGGGAAGGCCTCACCGCCAGCGGCAACCTGTTGCCTGATGGCGTGTATTTCTTCGTGCTCAAATACAAAGACGACAACGGAAAAGACCAGGTGCTGAAAGGCTATATCAACCTGCTCCGCTAAAAATTGAAAGGCTGAAAGATTGGACTGTTCGTGGTGCTTTGGAGTTCAAAAGTTTGGTTTTTAACCGGTAAAACTGGCAAACTATTTGTAATACTACCAGCACTGCGAACAGCCCAAACCAATCGGCCGGAAGCAACCACTTTTCAAATCCTTCCCATCCTATATCCGATTATCATGAAAAAAATTTGCTCTACCCTCATATTCGGCCTGCTCGTTTTGAGCGCCATGGCACAAGAACAAGCCGTTTACTCCCAATACCAGGTTTTTCCGAATTTGATCAACCCCGGCGTTACCGGCTTCGGCAACAACTTTATGTTTCTGGCCAACGCCCGCAGCAGCTGGACCGGTTTTCCCGGCTCGCCGACCACCTACACCTTCATGTACAACGGCCCTGTGGGCGACAAACTCGGCCTGGGCGGCAGTGTTTTCGCTGAAAAAATTGGCGCCCAAACCGTCACCCGCCTCCAAGGCAGCTACGCCTTCCGCTTTAAAGTGCAAACGGCCGAAGTAGGCCTGGGCCTCACCACTGAGTTTTTGCGCCGCCGCCTGACGGGCGATGTGCTCAACAACCCGATCGTCGACCCCAACGACGGCGCCCTCGAAGGTTCCGTCGACGGCCAGCGCTTGTTCACCTCTTCTTTCGGCGCCCACGTGGTGTTCGACGGCAAAGTGTTCACCAGCCTGGTGCTGCCCACGGCCATCCGCGCCCGCCTCGATGAAATTCCGCTCGACGATCCGCAAACGGAAAGCGGCGCCGGCATCCAATACTACATTTTCCAACTCGGCGCCATTGTGGATGTTGCCGCCCAGAATTTCAAACTGGTGCCCTCCATCGCCATCCGCAACGTGCGCGATGTGCCCTTTCAGGTTGACCTCAACCTCCAGGGCCGGTTCCTCGAAGACAAGCTGATCGCGGGCCTCACCTACCGGCCCAATACCGGCGGTTCGATGGCCTTCCTCCTGGGCACGCGTTACAACCGCTTCAACCTGTTCTACTCTTACGACGTGTCGTTCGGACCCTTCCAGCAGTACAACAGCGGCTCGCACGAGTTTACCGTAGGCTATACCTTCGAGCGCAAAAAGCCTTCGGTGCCGCTTGAAAACACGAATATCCACCAACAGAATCAGTAAGTTGATTGTGCATTTCCATCCTGCCGACACAGGGTGGCCGGCAGATAAATGATTCGGCGGAGCGCTCCGGCGTCCCTGGAATCCGCTCTGCCCCTGCACCGGCTTTGCCCGGCGCTTAAAATAATTCAACAATTAACAATTGGTTTTTGGGATGGCCTCTCCGCGAAATGTCGTTGGGGGGGCTTTTTTTGTTGAGCCCATCAAAAATCAGAAGTAATTAACAAATCCAAATCCGTGCTTTTGATCTGAAAACGTTCGCCCAGGTAAGCGTTGGTGAGGCAGCCTTTGTAGGTATACACGCCGTTGCGCAGGCCTTCGTGGCTGGTAATGAGCGGCAGGATACCGCCCGATTCGGCGCGGAGTAGCATGGTGGTGAGGATGTTGCTGATGGCTTCGGAAGCCGTGCGGGCCACCCGGGAGGGGATGTTGGGCACACAGTAATGCACCACGCCGTGTTTGATAAACGTCGGTTTGTCGAGACTGGTGGTTTCCGAAGTTTCGAACACGCCGCCCTGGTCGATGCTGATATCGATGATGACCGAGCCGGCTTTCATGCGTTGCACGATATCCTCGGAAACGAGGATGGGCGTGCGGCCGTGGCCCGAGTGCATGGCGCCGATGGCCACGTCGGCGGTGATCAGTTGTTCGCGCAGGTGTACGGGGTTGACGATGGAGGTGTGCAGTTGGCGGCCGACGTGTTTTTGCAGGCGCATGAGTTTGTACACGCTGTTGTCGAAAATGCGCACCTCGGCGCCCAGGCTGATAGCCGTCCGGGTGGCAAACTCCGCCACCACCCCCGCGCCCAGGATGATGACTTTCGCCGGCGGTACCCCGGCGATGCCGCCCAGCAGTACGCCTTTGCCGCCGCGGGTGTTGGAAAGCAGTTCGGCGGCAATGAGGATGGCGCTGGTGCCGGCAATTTCGCTCATTACCCGCACGATGGGGAACACGCCGGTATCGTCGTCGCGGATGTACTCCATGGCCAGGGCGATCACCCGGCGTTTTTGCAGGCGGTCGATGTTTTCGGGGTTGAGCAAGGGCAGGTGGATGGGTGAAATGAGCACCTGGTTGGGGTGCATCAGTTCGATTTCTTCGAGCGTGGGCGGGGCTACCTTGAGCAGTACATCGGCCTGGTATACTTCCTCCCGGTTGGTGGTGATTTCGGCTTTTCCTTCGGCGTAATCGTGGTCGCTGAAGCGGGCTTTTTCGCCGGCGCCAGCTTCCACCACCACCCGGTGGCCGTGCGCCGTGAGCGTTTGCACGGAGTGCGGTACCAGCGCCACGCGGTTTTCCTGGAGCGTATTTTCTTTCGGAATGCCGATGAACAGGCGTTTTTGTTTGCGGCCTACTTCGAGGGTTTCGGTTTGGGCGGCGCGTTGGTGGCCGA
>CAZVZH010000020.1:0-29154 GCA_964630705.1 uncultured Saprospiraceae bacterium
GTGGAAAACCCGGCGTACTGGCGGATCGTCCAGGGCCGGGTGACAAACATGGTGGAATACGGACCGCCGAGGTAGGGCGGAATGCCGGCTACAAAACCGGTATGCGGGGGTCGCTGGGGCGTTTCGGCCGGAGTGGGCCGCAGGTTCCTATCCAGGGGAATTTTAGAAAAATCCGGAGTGGGCATGGTTTCGGTACTATTTCGATTGGAGCGGGTAAATATCTGCATAAGTTTGCACTTCCCACATTGACCACATTAACCACATTCAGTCATGAAAACCGCCGGCTTCACCTTCATCCGCAATGCCCTGCGCTACGACTATCCGGTTGTGGAAGCCATCTGCTCGATACTTCCGGTTTGCGACTATTTTTTGGTAGCTGTGGGAAAATCCGACGACGCCACACTGGAACTCGTGCGCGGCATCCGCGATCCGAAAATTCACATTTTGGAAACGGTGTGGGATGACACGTTGCGCGCGGGCGGCCGGGTGCTGGCCGAAGAAACGAACAAGGCCTTCGACGCCATCCCGCCGGAGTACGACTGGTGTTTTTACATTCAGGCCGACGAGTGTGTGCACGAAGCCGATCTGCCGGCTATCTACGCGGGCATGGAGCGCTGGCTCGGCGACCCGGCGACGGAAGGACTGTTGTTTTGCTACCGGCATTTTTACGGCTCCTACGATTACCTCGGCGCCAGCCGGCGCTGGTACCGGCGGGAGGTGCGGATTATTCGCAACGACAAGTCGATCCGTTCCTACCGCGACGCGCAAGGTTTCCGGCGGCAGGGGCGCGACAAATTACGCGTCCGGCTGCTCGACGCGCGCATCCACCATTACGGCTGGGTGAAACACCCCGAGGCACAACAGCGCAAGCAGCTGAATTTCAACCGGCTGTGGCACAGCGACACACAGGTGCAGGCCATGGTAGGCGCTGGAGCGGCCTACCAATACGATGGGGCGGAGCCGCTGGAGCGCTTCTCCGGCATGCACCCGGCCGTGATGCTGCCCCGGATTCAGGCGGTCAACTGGCAATTTAGCGGCGCTCCAGAGGCGCAGCGCTGGTCGTGGAAAGACCGGCTTTCCGGTTGGCTCGAACACCGGACCGGATGGCGGCCGGGAGAGTACAAAAATTATATTCTTTTGAAATAAAGGTTGATTGAGGTTGATATGGGTTGATAAGGTTGATTGAGTTGATAGAGTTGATAGAGTTGATAATCCGCGCATTATAAACCCCATAAACTTCATCAACCTTATAAACCCATATCAACCCCATCAACTTCATCAACCTTATAAACCCCATAAACCCTATCAACTTCATCAACCTTATAAAAAAGCCTATGCGCGCTATTGTCCTCTGCCTTCTGGAGCACCAGGGGCGCTTGTTATTGCAGGAGTTTTGGCACGAACACCATCGTTGTCATTTTTACCGGCCGCCCGGAGGCGGCATAGAGCGGGGCGAGCGCTCACTCGACGCCGTGCGGCGCGAAATGCGCGAGGAGCTCGACACCGAAATCCGGCAGCCCCGCCTGCTCCGTGTGCTGGAAAACATTTTTGAATACGGCGGCGAGATCAAACATGAAATTGTGTTTCTCTATCAAGCCGGTTTGGCCGACGAACGGCTGACGGCCAGCCCGGTGGTGGAACTGGTCGACAATACCATTCCCTTTCGGGCGGTCTGGCAGCCTTTGAGCGGCATTGTCCGGAATGAAATTCTGCTGTATCCCGAGGAATTGCGGCTGGAGCTGCCCCAAATTTTTCCTGGATAAAATAGCCGCTTACCGCAACGCTTTCTCCAGTTGCTGCAAGGTCGTTTCGGCTTGCTGGCAAGTGGCGCCCCAGTCGGGCCCAGCCGGCAGGCCGGCAAATACGGCTTGTTCCAGCCCTTGCCAAAGTTGCATCAAAGCGCGCAGGGTGGCTTCGGGTACCCGGCGGTCGGTCAGTTGGTCACGCGCAGCCGATTTGGTCAAGTGGCCGGGGTCGAGGTTCAGGTACACTGAAAGGTAGCCCTCCACAATTTTTAACAGCTCGTGGTGGGCGTCGCGGGAGTTTTTCTGAACGGAATTGGCGCTCAGAAGGCGCAGCTGTTGCCGGAGCGACTTGAGGTCGGGGCGGGCAGGTACAGGGTCAGATTGAACCGGAGCCGGCCGGGGTTTGCGGCGTTTGCGGCGCCAAAAAAGCCATATGCCCAGGGCCAGCAAGCCCGTACCCAGTGTCCAGGCCAGAACCGGAATCAGCGTAGCCCCTAAGCGGTTTCCCAGGGCATTCCACCAGGGCTGCGCGCCCTGAACCGGAAGCGCTACCGTATCGAGCGGCACAGCATTTTGGCCATAATATTGGCCGGGCGTCACGTGCAACGCCAGGGGCGTTTCTGCCCGGAGGATGCGGTAGCGGTTGCTGTCGGGATCGAAAAAGACCAGCTCGGGTTGCAGGATATAATCGCCGGGCTCTTTGGGCAACACGGCGTATTCCAGGGTGCGCCCATGGACAAACTGTTCGCCGGTTTCGTATTCTTCTTCTTCGCGGACCTTCGGATCGAAGCCCTCCAGCCCTGCCGGCAGTGCCAGTTGAGGATTCACGAAGCGGCGGGCGTCGCCGTTGCCTTCGAGGCGGATGGTGAGGGTGAGCGCATCGTCGGTAGTCAGGTTTTGCTTGTCGGCACTGACCTGCCATTGATAAGCGCCGACGCCGCCGGAGAAATTAGGCGGTACAGGATCGGGCAGGGCTTTTACCTGTAGTTTGAACGGTTGGGATTGTGCAACCACGGGTTTGCCGCCCAACAAGGCGCTCAAGGCACCCGGCTCCTCCACGCCCAGGCGCACTTGGGCCGGGCCGATCAGCAGTGCGCCAGTTTGTTGTGGGTAAAGGGCGGTTTCGTACAGGATGCGTACGGCGTAGCGTTTGCCTTTGATAGTTTGGTATTGGGTGCGGGTATCGAAACGCCGGCGTTCCTGGGCGTAAAAGCCTTCGAAATCGGGTAGGTCCAAAATGTCGTAATTCGAAATGCCGACCTGCGTATAAAGTTTGATCCGCAACAGCACTTGCTGGCCCAGCCAGGCAGTTTCACGGTCGGGCTCAGCGCTGATGAAGAGGCGGTCGTCGGGGCTACCCGGCGCGGGTTTGGTACGGGCGGGCGGCGCTTTCCCGACCCGGATGACCAGGGGTTGAGTACGCAGTGTTTGGCTGGCGGTTTGTACCATAGCTGAGCCGATGGTGTAGCTGCCGGGCGGGCCGGCTTCGAGCTCGTAGGTCCAGGTTTGGTGGCTGTACGATTTGCCGTTGATGAAGCCGGCGCCGCGCAATTCGGAGGGGCCGCCCGTTACTTTGAATCCGGTAAAATCGGGGGGGATAAAGCGTTTTGCGGAGATATTTTTCAGGGAAAAAGCGACTTCGAAACGCGTACCCTCAGGTATTTCCCGGGTGGGACCGGTGGCCTCAAATGTTGCGGTGCCTTGCGCGCCGGTTTTTTCCGGCAGGAAAGCAGGCAGCGCAAGGAGCAGGCAGCAAAGCCATCGATTCAGGCGGGAGCGACGCATCACTGGATACGTTTGGGTTTGTATTTGGCTTTTTCCAAAAACGCTTGGGTATCGCGGAGTTTTAACATTTCTTCAACCGATTGGTTCGAGTGGCGCTCCATATAAGCCTTCACGATGCGCCAGCCGATCCAGTTGCCGATTTCGCCGGGCGCTTCCTGGAAAACATTGTCGGCGCTGGGGCTGGGCATGACGATCTTCTGGTTTTTGTTGTTCAGCGGTTGATACAGCACATTCATGCTGAGCAAACGGGCCCACACTTCCTGTTCGTTGGCATAACAGCCGGCCATTTGATCGCGGGTGTAGCCCATTTTGATGCTGTCGGGTGTTGCTGGCAGCAGGAGATCGACGAGGTACAGGATTTTGCCGTTGTTGACCATGTAATCGAGGATTTGCTCGCCGGGCGGCGGCCCGACGATGCGGCTGGCCAGGGCCAGGGCAACTTTCCCAGGTATGTATTCTCGGCTGAACTGGCGGCGCAGGTATTGGGGAAAAATATCGGGGTTGTAGCCCGAGAATTGCTCGCCCAGGAACATATCCAGGCCGATCATTACCAGGCTATCGTTGACGGCATAGGCGTCGCCGATAAATTCGGTGACAGCGGCTGCGAACTGCGGCTGCGGCCTCCCCGGCAGGTGGCGGTTGTAATTGTGCAGCAGCTGGCCAAGTTCGGCTTCGAGCCAACGGAGGTCGGCGTAGGCAGCCTGACAGGAGTCGTACAGCCGGCGCACTTGGGGAGCGGTAACAAAGCCTTGGATCGCTTCGAGGGGCGTTTCGTCGGGGCGGGTTTGGTCGTGGGCGATTTCAGCGATAAAAAAAGGGAGAAACTCCGGGTATTTTTCGCTGAGCGCCTGAAGTCCTGGCGTAAGCTGTGCGGTGTCGAGGGCAAAGAGGTCGTGATCGAACCGTTGCACACTGGCGGGAGGGGCTGCATCCCCGGCGCAACTGCCCAATAAAAGCGTAGCCCCTGCTAAAATTAGTAATATTGGCCGGTAAATCGCCTGACTGCTCATATCTTAAAAAAAACTGCGAATTTAGCGCTTGGATACCCGAATTTTAAAAGCACAAAAAAACAACACGTTATGAAAAAAATTGCTTTAGTTGCCGGCTTTTTAGTGTTTCTGCAAGGATGGAGCTGGGCGCAACGCGAAATTCGATTTGGCGTTCAGGCCAGCCCCACCTGGTCGTGGATGCAAACGAACGACAAATTTCTGGAAGGCACCGGCTCTAATTGGGGGCTTAAGTTTGGCGTGCAGGGCGAATATTATTTTGCTTACAACTATGCGTTTTTTTCCGGGCTGGGTTTTGGTTTTAACCATGGCGGCACTTTGCTCAATGGCTATCAGCAGGGGGTTTTCTGGCCTAACAGCGACTTGAGCGACCCCCGTCTTGATACACTCGCCAAAGACGCCAAATTACACTACCGTGTCAATTATGTGGAAATTCCTTTTGGATTACGCTTCCGCGGCGGCTCAAACGAAGACGCCCCACTGAAATTTTATGCCGAAGCACCGGTGTTTACGCTGGGTTTCGTGAGCAAAGCGCAGGGTGATATTCGCGGCAATACGCCGGTGGTGTCAGAGGATGAAATCATTCGCGACGATGTGAATGGCCTGTCGCTTTCCTGGGGCATCGGAGCCGGCGTGGAGTATGAAATCGCCACGAGCGCTACCGTTGTATGTGGTTTGTATTACCAGCAGCAGTTTACGGACATGACCGACGACAGCGGTTCGGTGTACGACTCCCGAAGCAGCGCATGGAAGCAAGAAAAATCCAAGGGGGCTTTCCGCGCCTTGTCGCTTCGACTGGCTTTCTTTTTCTAACCTTCTGCGGAATCGGAAGGAGGCAACAACAGCCGGGCTGCTACGCTCAGGGCTTTGTTCAGTTGCTCTGACTGAACCAGGTATTCCACGTATTTCCCTTTTCGCTGGGTGTACACCAGCCCGGCATTGCGCAAAATGCGCAGGTGCTGCGAGGCAACCGATTGTTCAATATTCAACAACGTGTACAGGGTATGCACATTCAGCGGCTGCTGATCCAGGAGCGTGCGGATCATGTGCAAGCGCAAGGGGTGCGCCAAAGCGCGCAGGATATCGGTGGAAACTTGGAGGTGGTCGGCGTTGAGCGGTATATCAGAATTAGAAGCAGCTCTCATGAATTAAAAGGAGCCTCCACAATTATTTCCTACGGAGCGGAGGGGGATATTTAAAATTGCTTTTTTGCAAAAATGCAATTTTAATCCCGCCAAGCCCAGCGTTTTCTAAAAAAATAATACTGCATGCAGCCGAATCGGTCTGCATGCAGCAAGGTGTGTAAGGTATGTTGGATTGAAAAATTCGGAAGTCGTTTCAAATTGCCAGTTCTTCCACCAGCCGGGAAATCTGGTTGAGCCGTTCGGTGTCGAGGGAGTAAAAAATATACTTCCCCTGGCGGTCGGTACGTACTACGCCGGCTTTGCGCAGAATGGCCAGGTGTTGGCTGGCTACACTTTGTTCCAGGCGAAGCTTGATGTAAATGTCGGTAACGGTCATGCGTTGATTCTCCTCCAGAAGATCGATCATACGTTGCCGCAACTTGTGGTTGACGGCCCGCAGCACCAAGGCCGCCTTGCGCAATTCCGTGTAATCGAGCTGAACGTCCTGCAGTCCCTTCTTCACGACGGCCGGCTCGGTTTTGGATTTTCTCATAGAAATTGTTTTAAAATAGTAAAAAAACCATATTTCAACTGGCTTACTGCGCTCTAAAACTATGCCAGTTCATCGCTGGACTTTTGCGCATGAACAATTATTTAAAGGTGTAAATGCTTTGATTTTCAATACGAAAATAGAGCAATTTTTTGTCAATTTGACAAATTCACTCATTTTTCCTCAAAAAAACCGCTTGCTCGAAACGGTGATGTTCGGCGGCTTCATGTACCAAGGCTCGAACCTTGAAATGCCCTGAAAATCAGCCTGTTGAAATTTGGTTGCCGCCAACCGAGCCAAATGAGCTGCCGAAGAAAATTGAGTTGCATAAAAAACCGCTTGCTCAAAAAAATTAGCGTTCTCCATTTTTTTTGAACCGCTCCCCGACAAAATATATCTGGAATCGGGTTGATGAACGGCGTTTTGTGCCACAAAATTTAAAAACAAATTGTGTTCAACAATGAGCGGCTGCTCTGGCACCAACAGCCGAAGGTCCGGGGCGTATACTGCTGCCCACACTTCATTGCGCCGGGCATCGAGCATGGGTAAGGCAAACAAGGGTTGAGCCTGATCGACGCCTGCCGCATGCGCTTCGTTCCAGCTGGCGTCAGCTAATGCCATCAGGGTATCGACCGCGATCAGGGGCTTGTCGAGAGCATAACAAATTCCTTTAGCAACAGAAGCGCCAATGCGCAAGGACGTGTAGGAGCCCGGGCCACGACTGATTGCCACGGCGTGCAGGTCAGCCAGCTGCAGTCCGGCTTGTTGGGTACACTGCTGAATCAGCAGGGTAAGCCGGGCGGCATGGCTGAGCGGGCTGCGATCTTCGGCCAGGCTTAGCACCAGGCCATCGCGGGCAATGCCGGCAGAACAAACTTCGGTGGCGGTTTCAATCAGGAGAATATCGGCCATGCGGCAAAGAACGGTAATTATCCAAAGAAACTCCCCTGGATGAGGCCACCGCCCACCACATCGTCGCCTTCATAAAACACGGCGCTTTGGCCCGGAGCAATGCCTTTGACGTTGGCATGGAATTGTACATCGACATCCGCGCCCACCGGCCGCAGGGTGCTGAGCGTGCCGGCGTCGCGGTACCGCACTTTCGTGACGGCTTCCAGGCCAGAATCGGGTAAGTCGGGGTATTTCATCAGGTTGACTTTACCGACCAGCATGCCGTTGCGGATCAGTTCTTCTTCCCGGCCCAACACCACGGTATTGGTTTCCGGCCGAATCTCGGTGACGAACATCGGCTCGCCGAGGGCGATGCCGAGGCCCTTGCGTTGGCCTACGGTATAAAATGGATATCCTTCGTGTTGTCCAAGTATGGTACCATTGGCATCGACGAAATAGCCCCCCGCCACCTGCGCTTCGAGGCCCTCCACCCGGCGTTTGAGAAAACTGCGGTAGTCGTTGTCGGGCACGAAACAGATTTCGTAGCTCTCGGCTTTTTTGCTCAGCTCATCCCAGCCGCGTTCGGCTGCCATTTGGCGCACCTCGGGTTTAGTAAACACTCCGAGGGGCATGCGCGTGCGGTGCAAACACTCCTGGCTGAGGCCCCAAAGTACGTACGACTGGTCTTTCTGGCGGTCGCGGGCGCGGGTGATGTATTTTCGGTCCTCAAGTTCGTTAATGATGCCGTAATGTCCGGTAGCGATAAATTCGCAGTCGAGCATATCGGCCCGGCGCAGCAGGCTGTTCCACTTGATGTGCGTATTGCAAAGCACGCAAGGGTTGGGGGTACGGCCGGCCATATATTCGTGGACAAAATCGTCGATCACATAGTCGCCGAATTCATCGCGGATGTCTACGATAAAATGATGGAATCCGAGTTTGACCGCGACCGCGCGGGCATCGTTGATGCTATCGAGCGAGCAACAGCCGGTTTCCTTTTTTGAGCCGCCGGAAGTGGCGTAATCCCAGGTTTTCATCGTAATGCCGACCACTTCCCAGCCCTCTTCGTGGAGCAAAACGGCCGTCATCGTGCTATCGATACCGCCCGACATGGCGACGAGTGCTTTGCCTAATTTTGACATGCTAGTTTTTTCTTTTAACGGTCGAAAAAGCGCCGCGGCCCTCGGGCCTCCAAAACGGGTTAGCCTTCAGTGCCGCGGCGCTTTTCCATATTTGTATGATTGAAACAGCCTTGTGCCAGTATCGTTTAGTCTTCCTCCAGGTCGCGCAGAAAATATTCCACTTTGCCATCCATGCCGTTGGCGCTGCTTTTAGCGGCATCGAGCGCTTTTTGTGCGGCGGCACGGGCTTTATCGCGTTTGCCCTGGCGTTTGTACACTTCGGCCAGGGTGAGGTAATATTCGGACAGTCCTCCCGTTTCTGCGGCTGATTTTGCCCATTTTTCCGCCTGTTTCAATACGGCTTCATCAGAAGGGAACGCGCGCAACATCCGCACGACGAGGTCGTGCAAGCGAGCCGCGTTGGATTTAATTTCTTTCTTCTGGTAAGCCTGAACGGTTTTCAGGTAACTTTTTGCGTCTTTTGTAGCGGAGTAGAAAGCCGTTTCAGCCTCGTACGCAAAGTCGGCGGCGCGGCCGGGATGGTTGGCGCGCATTTTACTTTTAGCCTCTTCCAGCAATTGCTGGCTTCTGAATTCCACGGCTTTTTTAACGGTGTTTTGACAGGCCAGGTTGATACGCGCTTCTACAGCTTCGGCGCCTTCCTGGGCGGCAATCCGGGTGCGGTGGGCAATCAACAGATCGAATACGCGGCTGTCGGCCTCGACGGCACCTTCGAGGATAAATTTCAGGTTGAACGGTGTAGTCAGGTCTTTTTGAGCACTCAGGTATTCGTTTGTAATTTTCAGGGAAGGTTTGTTGGCCCGGTTGAGCGCGCGCACATATTCGAGCAGGAACTCGGGCTCGCGTTTACCTTCAACATACTCTTTTTCATAGTCTTTCGAGCTATCGGTTTTGCCTGTAGCTTTTTGCCCGAACCCGATCAGGCCCTCTGCTGTAAGTGCGCCCACCTGTTTTAGTACAACTTTCCCGTCGCCGTCAAGAATCATCAGGGTGGGGTATGCGCTCACCGGGTATTTGCTGGCAAACTCCCTGTTTTCGGGCTTTTCCATATCAATCTTGAGGTTGATAAAAAAGGCGTTGAAATAGTCGCCTACCTGCGGATCGGGGAAAACCTGCGCGGCCATACGTTTACAAGGCCCGCACCAAGACGCGAAGGCATCGACAAAAATCAGTTTTTGTTCGGCTTTGGCTTTAGCCTGGGCGTCGGCCCAGCTGCCGTGAAAAAAGTCGATGCCTTGGCCGGTCAGGCTAGCCGTCGAAACGGCAAACAGCAGCATCGCAAGGGTCATTTTATTCATGAGCGCAGATGTTTTTTTAAAATGCGTGCAAAATTAAGGGGAAATAACGGTTGCCGCAGCGCTTTGGGTGCGAATTGTTGACTTCATCAGGGGTTTGATACAGCCTATTCAAGTACCATTTCCAGGATTTCCGGGGTATGCACCTCCGTAAACCCGGGCACATGTAATTGGTAAAACTGCAGCAATGCGTTCAGCAAACCCTTCCGGTCAGCATGAGCCAGTTTTACGGTATGGCAATCTTCCTGGCGTACGCGTAATAAATCCAGCAGGGGCGCGGCCCGACGTGGCTCCAACACCAACGCATGCGGCGGAGCTGTCGGGGTAAACACGCCTTCTTGCAGGTCAAAAAACACTTCGCCTTCGGCATCATCCTGAGGCTGAAATCCAAGGTGTGCAGCAAAATGCAGCAAAAAATGCAAGTGGATATTGGCGATGCCTTGTTCTGTTTGATCGAGCCAGCGCAGCTGGTCGAGTAAAAACTGAAACAACTCCGGGTTTTCCTCGCCGCTGTGCACGCTTTTTCGGCACACCTCCGCCATAAACAGCGCTACGGCTCCTCGGCGGATATCAAAAGGTATCCGTTGAAAAACTTCCGCAGCACGGAGTTCTTTCAGCCGGTTGAGGTGCTCATCGGCGTCGCGGAAATACGCGATCAGATCGACGACCATCATGGGCTGAAACAAACCGAAGGGCATCCGTGATTTGGCTGTGCGCACGTTGCCCCCGATGAAGGCGCGCAGGCCTTTTTCCTCGGTAAAAATATCGGCAATCACACTGGTTTCGCCGTACTTCAGGCTTCTGAACACTATTCCGCGGGTGTGCAACATGGACAAAATACTGTTGGATTACAACAGTTTATTTTACACAGAACAACTGGTCAAAGGTTCGGGCTAAGTCCGGCAAGGCGCGCCGGAAGTTTTCCGGAAACGTAAAATAGTGATGCATGGCAACAGGCAAGGGCTCGATACCAGGGGTGCCCACCACCGATTCAACATGCTCTCTAGACATCCGGCTCAGCCCGTGGAGTTTCTCCCAAATATCTGGCTCTTTTAAATCAGGGAAGGCCTGGTTCGGGTAAGTCCGGATATATGCTTTCGAATATTCGTGCAGGCCGATATTATACATTCTCCCCGGCTCAAGGAAAGCCTGCATGAGCTGTTGCGCCGAAAAAAGGAGGCACCCGTCGGGCTCGTATAGTTCGGAGGCGTGTACAAAATCGTATTCCGGCGATGGGAACGGATACGGATACACAACCACCTTCTCGAATTTTTCGAAAAGAAAATCTTCGCGGTAAAAACTTACCGTTACCGCTTGGGCCGCTAAAGCCAATTGAACATCCGGAGGCAAGGTTTCATCGGGCCAAGCCATCGGCATCCAGTCCGTAGCCATAATGAACAACACCGTCCGCTCGCGAAAGCGACGCTGTCCGGCAGCATCGAGGCGGCGATAAAATCCGCAATAATTTTCCAATAAATTCAGCAAAGCAGGCGACAGGGCAGGTGGGTGGCGGCTGTACCACCACCAGTTGATTTGCGGACTGAACACGTAGATCAGGGCAGCTACCAATACGAATGGGATGATCCAAGGGGCCAGGTAGCTATCTACGGTCCATGCCAGGTAAAGAAAAACTAAAGCGCCGGCGATAAATGGCGCGGCAAGTAAGCTGGCAAATTTTTGACGCATAACGGAGCGAAATTACGGTACCCCGGAACGATTTCCGCCTGCAGTCGATTATTGTCTGGAAAAAAAATGTTGCGCATGTTTTCAATTTGAATAATGCGCGTCTATCTTTGCACCCGCTTTTTGAGCAGGCTGGTACCTTAGCTCAGATGGTAGAGCAACGGACTGAAAATCCGTGTGTCCCCAGTTCGATTCTGGGAGGTACCACTTAAAGTCCCCGCCGGTATACTTCGGCGGGGCTTTTTTTTTGGAACGGGGGACGCAGGATGCACCCGTTTCGGAATAAAAATTTTCGCCGACCTTTGGCGGCAAGGGCAAGGCATCACCATCTACCAAATATGTCGGACGATATCGTCATCCGGATTTTACTACTACCTTTTGCCATGTTATATGGCTTGGGCATGGGCATCCGGAATTTAATGTACCGCATCGGGGTTTTACGCAGCGTCCATTTCGACCTGCCAGTCATCTCCGTTGGCAACCTGACGGTTGGTGGCACCGGTAAGAGTCCACACATTGAATACTTATTGCGCTGGCTCGACCAGTACATCAATGTTGCTGTGCTCAGCCGAGGGTATGGCCGCAAAACGGAGGGTTACCGGCCAGTCAGCGTGATCGATTCTGTGGAACAATCCGGCGACGAACCGGTTCAGTTCAAACGAAAATTCCCAAATGTTCCCATCAGCGTAAGTGAAAGCCGGGCACTGGGAGTTCCGGAACTCGTCAAACGCAACCCCGACACGCACTGTGTTTTGTTGGACGACGCATTTCAGCATCTGGCCGTTACCCCCGGGTTAAATATTTTATTAACAGAATACAGCCGCCCATTTACCCGCGATTGGCTTTTGCCCGCTGGCCGGCTACGGGAAGGCCGATATGAATATCGCCGTGCAGATATTATAATCGTTACGAAGTGCCCGCCTGACCTGACTGCCCGCCAGCGGCAAAACATGATCAGTGAAATTGACCCTTTCCCACGGCAACGGGTATTTTTTTCAAAGTACCGTTACGGCTTGCCTTATGAGTTGCTCCGACCGGATGTGCGCCGATCGCTAGACCTTTCAACCGACGTGTTGTTAGTGAGCGCAATTGCCAACACCGACTACCTGCTACAGTACCTGGGGCAACAAGTCAACTCCGTGCAAGCACTTGAATATTCCGATCACCATTATTTTGAAGAAGAGGACTTGCGTACGGTACACCGGCGCTTCGAAGCCTTGCCAGGGCAAAATAAAATAATTTTAACTACAGAAAAAGACGCTACCCGGCTTGAGCTGCATCGCGCTTTTCTTTGGCAGCGCCAGCTCCCAGTTTTTGTCCTACCCGCTGAAGTGGATTTTTGTGATAGCGATGAATCTTCGTTCAAGGCAGAAATCCAGCGATTTTTGACAGAATTCAAGGTTTGATTGTCTCCTCGTGCCAGGCTACCGCCTCGCGTACACTACCATGGCGCAACAGCAGGGTTTGAGCATCGGCGTACTCCAAGCCAGTAGCCTGCACCACCATCTGGGTGCCCCGGTCCAGCAGTTTATTGTTACTGAGTTGCATATCCACCATCTTGTTGTCTTGGACCCGACCCAACTTTATCATTGCTGCGGTGGAAATCATATTCAATACTAGTTTTTGGGCTGTTCCAGCTTTCATTCGAGTACTCCCGGTCACGAATTCCGGGCCAGTCACAATCAGGATCGGAAAATCTGCCTCGGCTAACACAGGCGCTCCAGGGTTGCAAGTGATACAGCCCGTGGCAATTCCCCGGCTCCGGCAGGCTTGCAAGCCATGTACGACATATGGCGTTGTACCAGAAGCAGCAATGCCAACCACTAGATCGCGATGGTCGGGCTGAAATGCGCACAAGTCTTCCCAGGCTTGGGTAAGACTATCTTCAGCGCCTTCCACTGCCTTTCGAATTGCAGAATCGCCACCTGCTATCAGGCCAATTACCCATTCGGGTGGCGCCCCGTAGGTAGGTGGGATTTCAGAAGCGTCAAGAATACCCAAGCGGCCGCTAGTGCCTGCCCCAATATAGAACAGCCTGCCACCTTCTTGCATTTTGGGCACCAAAGCTTCTACCAGCGCTTCAATTTGAGGAATGGCTTTTTTAACGGCCAATGGTACAGTCTGATCCTCCGTGTTGATGCCGCGCAACAATTCTTGCACGCTCATTCTTTCCAAATGTTGGTATTTCGAAACTTGTTCGGTTATTTTTTCCATAGTACACTTAGCGGTTTTTTCACAATTTGTTTGCAGGCATTTGAGTGCCGTTTAATTTTTTAACAAATTTTGGGAACACCCTAACAATTCTTAATAATTCGACTGCAGCCTTCTACCGCAACTTCGGCCCAAATATGAAAACAATCGTTAAATAACGAAAGCCATGACTGCCCGTATCCTTCGCTCCCCCCTGCCTTTTCTCGCACTTACTGTTGTATTGTTTACCGCTGCCTGCCACACCGCACAAAAATTTGTCGAAAGTGGCGACTATGACGGCGCCATCTCCTATTGCGTGCAAAAACTCCGCGGCAAGAAAAAGAAAAAAACAGAACTCGTTCAAGGCCTGGAACTAGCTTTTAAAAAGGCTCAAGCCCGCGATCTGAACACAGCCAAACAACTCGCCTCTAGCGGCCGGCCAGAAGTGTGGGAGCGTATAAACAGCATCCATCGGCAAATCAATGCGCGTCAGAATAAAATCGCGCCACTGTTGCCGTTGGTATCAAAAGACGGCTACCGCGCCCAGTTCGACTATGTAAACATCGGCCAACTAGAAGCCGAAAGCCGGGAAAAAGCAGCCGATTATCTGTATACGCAAGCTATAAACTTGCTGAACCAGGCTGACCACGGCGACCGGCAAGCTGCCCGCGAAGCCTACGACTTGCTCACAGAACTTAGCAATCGTTATTACAAACATTTCAAGGACAAGGACCAATTACTCCAAGAGGCTCTTGCTTTGGGCACAACCCACATCCTGTTTGAAATTCGCAACGAAAGCAACAAGGTACTTCCCCGTGATTTTACCGACCGCATACTGGCTGTGAGCACAGCCGACCTAAACAGTAATTGGCAGGTGTTTCATTTTAAACCCAACCCCAATCTTAAGGCTGATTACCGCGTGGTCTTTAGCATCCGCCAGTTAGACATTAGCCCCGAACGCATCAGCGAACGCGCATATGTAGAAGAAAAAGAAATCCAAGATGGCTGGGACTATGTATTGGACGAACGAGGCAACGTTAAAAAGGATACTGCCGGCAACGATATTAAAGTACCGCGCATAATTATTATCCGCGCCAACGTCCTGGAAACATTTCAAACGAAAGCCGCATGCTTAACCGGAACATTAGATGTTTTTGAAACCAGCCAAAGCGCACGTGTAGACAGCCGCCCCATCGGCGCCGAAATCTTATTCGAACATTATGCGTCTACCTTTCAAGGCGACCGCCGGGCACTCTCTGCCGATACCCGCCGCCGTATTGGCAACAGCCCTATACCGTTTCCACGCGACGAAGATATGCTTATGCAAGCTGCCGACCGGATAAAACCTGAAATACGCGAGGGCATTCGCAACAACAGAAACATCTTGTAAACCCTTTGCGGTTACCCGTTATAACCCGAAGGAAAGTGGTTGGTACACTATTTCAAATTTTTTCAACCCGTATCTAAACTGTAGTCTCTTCATCGCGGCACCTCAATTTTTTTGATAATACTATCAAGCACTTCGCGAGTACCAAAACCTTCCATTTCCCGCTCTGGCGTCAGAATTACCCGGTGGTTCAAGGCCGGGAAGACAACGTAGCGAATATCGTCGGGCGTTACAAAATTCCTACCGTTGATTGCCGCTGCCGCCTTGGCTGTTTTCATCAGGGCAAGTGAAGCGCGCGGACTAGCGCCCAGAAACAGGTCGCCGTTGTTGCGGGTATTGTGAACGATCGCGGCAATGTAGTCCAGCAATTCTTCACGAATGAACACTTGTTCGATACGCTTGCGGCAATCAGCAATGTCAGCCGGACTAAGTACTGCCGATACCGTATCCCGGATTGCCAGGTTGAAATCGTTGCGAAAACGACGCAGAATGGCCTGTTCTTCCTCCAGCGTAGGGTATTCCAGCACGATTTTAAATAAAAACCGGTCAAGTTGGGCTTCGGGAAGTTTATAGGTGCCTTCCTGTTCTATTGGATTTTGTGTTGCGATGACAAAAAACGGCCGTTCCATAGGGTAGGTGTTTCCGTCAACGGTCACCTGAAATTCTTCCATCACTTCGAAAAGCGCGGCCTGTGTCTTCGCGGGAGCCCGGTTGATCTCATCAATTAAGACGATATTGGAAAAAATCGGACCAGCTTTGAAGCTGAATTCCGAGTTTTTCAGATTGAACACCGAAGTGCCAATCACATCGGCGGGCATCAGGTCTGGAGTAAATTGAATTCGACTAAAGCCAGAACGGATCGTTTGCGCTAGCAATTTGGCACTGAGCGTTTTGGCAATTCCTGGTACACCCTCCAGCAATACGTGGCCACCACTGAACAGCGCGATCAGTAACTGATCAAGCATGGCTTCCTGGCCAACAATCACTCTGCCAATTTCAGTTTTCACCTGAGCAGCGCGCTCTTGAACAGGCAAAATATCGACTCCGGCGGACGCCAGATTTGAAGTCAGTTCGGGATGCGAAGGCCCATTTTCGTTTTCTGTCATCATGTTCGTTAGACGAATAAATGTTTATTTGGCCGTTTTCAAAAACCGGTCGATACTCAGGTAAAATTGGATCATCATGTCTTCTGTAGGCTCATATTGCACTGCGGCAGTATACTGAGTAAAGATATCCTGAATTTGTTGAACTGGGATTTCCGACACGAGGGAAAGCCGGTGCTCAAAACCCGGATCAACCTTCAATTTCAGTGTATCCGAATCCAGTTTGGCAACCAAGCCATAGCGATCGTGTAGCTGTGCCAGAAAAAGACGCATGTTTTGAATACAAAGGTTCTGGTAGTTTTTTTCACGAAAATGCAAGTTGGCAATCGTGCTGATAAACTCATACGAAGAGTTTTCATTTTTTGCCAATACAGGTACGACGCGCTGGCGCCGTTTGGCGCGAAAAACCAGGTAAGCGGCAGCCAGGGCCAGCAATAGATACCAGGCCCAAGCCAGCGGCGCCTGCTGTAGCATATAACTCAGTGGATGTTCGGCAGGCAACTGCCGAGAAGCGTTATGTCTGCCGTTTTCATTGCGCCGACGAGCCACCATTTCCGGCACCCGGTTGTAGGTGTCCCAATAAATCTTGCCTTTAGGCAAATAGGCCAGTAACGCCTCAGCATACTGGCGCGCTTCAGGGCGTAACAATTGGTAATTGGAAAGTGCTATTGGCGTAGTATGGAGCAAAAACCGCCCTTTGCCATACGGGAACGAGGCGAAATTGGCCAAAGAATCATTTAAAAAACCCAATGGTTTCTGCGGCAATTGCTCGCAGAAAAAGCGCTTTTCGATGAAACCCCAGTCATACAATTCAGGTTGGTTTTGCTGGGCGTAAAAAAGCTCAAGCACCACGCTGTCACCTTCAAGTCCCAGGTGCACCATTGTGTCTTCGACAGTAGCATAGTCGTCCCAGCCTGCCTCCCCGCACTCTTCGTAATACAGGTGAAACATCAGATCGAAGGGGATGGTCTTGCTCGACAAAAAGGCAGTGTTCCCTGCCTGGACAAAAGCCAGCAGATGCGCCGTGCTTATGGAGTCAAGGTACACCCCCCCGCCCACGAAAAAGTAGGTAGCCGGGTGCAAGGAATCCAGCGGGAGCTCTGCTGGGAGATTTTGCCGGATATCCGTAAATTGATTTCCGGGGTGGTAGCCCTCTAATACTCTGTGCAATATTCGCGTCCCATAAGGCTGATCGCTTTTTTCACTGTATGCATTTTTCGACCAGGTTTCCTGCCAATCGAACCTGGGTGGCCGCTGGTTCATACGCCAGTAAATGAAAACCGCCAGCCCGATCAGAGCTGGAATTGAAACCAGATATATGCCGCGGGCCTTCAACTTAAAGGAGCTTATCTGATTTATTTAATAACCCGGATTTTCATTTTAACATCCGCTTTAGGCCGGTCGCCGGACGCTGTTTCTACCGCTGCGATTTTATCGATGATTTCGAGCCCTTCAATAACGCGCCCGAATACAGTGTACTCCCGGTCGAGGTGGGGAGTACCGCCAAATTCCAGGTAAGCTTTGCGTTGCTCGGGCGTGTAATGAAACTGGCGCATCGCTTCCATCTGATTCAGCGTAGCTTCGTTTACCGGGCCGCCTTGCACGATATAAAACTGCGAACCGCTCGATTTTTTCTCCGGATTGTTGGTGCGGGCAGCGGCAATGGCGCCTTTGATATGCGCCAAAGAATCGACGAATTCTGCCGGAATTTGGTAACTGGGCCCCCCCATGCCCAAGGGCTGACCGGGCTTGGCATCGCGCGATTGAGGATCGCCACCTTGGATCATAAATCCATTAATGACGCGGTGAAAGAGCAGATCATCGTAAAACCCTTCCTCGGCAAGCTTGATAAAATTGTCGCGGTGTTTGGGAGTTGCCGTGTATAATTCGGCCAACATTGTGCCGTAGCTGGTTTCGATTTCGATGAGGCAGCGCTCGGGTGCAGTAACTTGGATCATTTGTGTGCTAGTTTTGATTTTGTTGCCTTTTTTTGCCCGGAGCACAACGGAATAGTTGCCCGAGTGTACATACCGGTGTGTTGGGTTAGCATCGGTGGACCGGCTGCCGTCGCCAAAATCCCATTCATAGCTGTCTGCGCCTTGCGAAACGTTGGTAAACGTAACCGCCACTGGGGCAACCATTTTTTTTACGGGCATGGTAAATCGGGCTTTCAGGCCCGCAGCGCAGGAGTTCAGCAACAGCGCCGCGCCGCAAAGGATAAAGCCAGCGTGAAAAATGCGTTTCATGTGTGTTTACTGTTTTTTTGCAAAGGAACGGAAATTGCCGGGCAAAACCATGTAAGGCCCCCAGGCTCAATATTCCCTAAGGCGGTTTAGCCCGGCTTTGGCGCGTGCGTGTAAACCGGCAGCGTAGGTTTCGGGGTTTATCTGCAAACATTGCCGGTAAGCTGCTTTCGCTTGCGCCGTTTTACCCAATTTTTCCTGCAAAACTCCAAGGTACAAGGCGGCGCTGCACGCGTAGTACCAGGGTTCTGCCGCGCCCTCGGCAATAGTTTTCGCATACAGGCTGGCAGCCTCGTCGATATGGCCCAGTTCGTCAGCAATGCGCGCCCGTCGGTACCGGTATTCCAAAGCAAGACGGGGAGCATGCCGGCAACTGGGCTCTAATTCATACATCAACGCGTAGGCGCGTTGGTAATACCCGCCATCAAACAGCAGGCGTGCGCGGGTCAGTTGCGGGTCGGGCATTACGCCGCGGGCAGCCTCGCGTTGGGCCGCTTGGTCGGGTTCGGAACGGGCGGCGCCGCGGCTTTTTACCAGCTGCATGTAACTATGGTAACCCGCAGCGTCGCCATGGATCAGGCGGTGCCAAGCTAGTTTTTGATAAACCTCCTTGAGACCGTTTTTTCCTTTAAAATTTTGAACGAAACGCAGGAGCGGCCGGTCAGCATCGGTGTCGAGCCGGTGAAGCCGGGCAAGGCCGAGGAGGTAGTCGAGGTAAGGAAACGGGTGGTATGCCGGGCCGCGCGGACAGTTTTCCAATATCCGAATCGCTTCATCGGTACGAGCCGTACGTATGGCCAGGCTGGAAATAACGTAAGCAGCCAATGGGCTAGCAGCCGGGTCGAGGCTACCGGAACGCAGGGTTTCCCAAGCGGCCAGCTTGTCATTTTGGATATGTAATTGAACAAATGCGCTGGCAATTTGAATTTCGCGCTCCAGCACCCAGCCTTGTTGCCGGGCATACCGCAAGGCCTCCTGCAACTCCCGGGCGCCCCGGCTGGAGTTGCCCTCGATGCCGCTGAGCAGTTGTAGCGCCCAGCGGTATTCGCCAGGTATGTTGGCGGCCAGCGCTCGGATGAGGCCCAAGCCCTTCAAGTTTATTTTAAAATCAGGGTGTTCGCGCTGGTTCTGTTCCAGCAGCGCATAACCCTGTTTGATGTCGCTCAGGCAGCTGAGGTAGTCGCGATGCCGGGCGCGCAAAACTGCCCATTGCAGCCGCAGTTCAGCCTGACAGTATAAAAACCAGGGTGATTTTCGGTCGCCCCGCGCTAGTTGCTCGAGGCGCGATTCCATTTTTTTGACTTGGCGGCGGTACAAGGCCTCATCGTCGCCGGCCACGATGGTCAGCATGTCGAGGTAATTTTCCAACCAAACCCGGAGGAGGTTTCCGGAATTTATTTGCTGAATGCTGGCGCGCGCCGCTTCCAAGCGGAGGTCAAATATTTGCCGATAACAAGCCTGCACTTGCGGCGAAAAGGTGAAAACACCTCGAACCTGCCGGCCGTTGGCTGCAAAAAAACGCGCAGGGGATGGCGCCATGCCATCCCCTGAAGCGTCAGGTTGAACTTTTTGTGCATTTGGAGCCGTACTCAAACGTACGGGCGGCGATACCAAAAGGCCAACCAGAAACAGGCTGTACAACGAGCCAAGGTGTAATTTGCTCCGGACCAATGCAAATGTGCTTCTATTTTAATCCTCGGCTACAGCATCCACTTCCTGCACCAGAAGTTCCTTAATGTAACGGGTGGTTACCGACTTCGGTCGTTCCAGCGGGAGGTACAATGCCCTTGCCCAGCATTGCGCCGCTAAGACACCCAGGGCGCGGCTGACCGCAAAGAGTACGGTGTAATAATTGTGTTGTTTCAGGCCGTAGTGCATGAGCAAAGAGCCGGAGTGGGCGTCTACGTTGGGCCAGGGGTTTTTCACCTTGCCCAAGCTGGTCAGGATAGGCGGCACTACATCGAAAATTTTCCAGACAATTTTTACCAGATCGCTGTCGGGCACGTTGTCTTCGGCAAACTGGCGTTGGGCCATAAAGCGCGGATCGGGTTTGCGGAGCACCGCGTGGCCGTAGCCCGGGATCACCCTGCCGCTGGCCAGGGTGCTTTTCACATACTCGGCAATCTGTTCGCGACTGGGCTTGGAAGTGCCGAGGGTATCGACCATTTTAAGTATCCACCGGATCACTTCCTGATTGGCCAGGCCGTGCAGTGGGCCCGCCAAGGCGTTCATGGCTGCGCTGAGGGAAAGGTAGGGGTCACTGAGGGTGGAGCCCACCAGGTGGTTGGTATGCGCCGAAGCGTTCCCGCCTTCATGATCGGCATGAATGGTGAGGAACAGGCGCATGTATTCCTTGAAGCCAGGGTCGGAAAAACCCAGCATATGGGTAAAATTGGCGCCCCAGTCGAGTGAGATGTCGGGCAACATTTGATTCCCCTGGTGATACACCCGGCGATAGATATAGGCCGCCACGCGCGGCAGGCGAGCGATGAGATACATCGTGTCTTCGTAGGTAGCGTCCCAGTATTCTGTTTTATTCATACCCGAGTTGTAGCGCTGGGCAAATACGGAGGTGTTTTGCATCGCCATCACTCCAACGGAAAACTGGGTCATCGGGTGGGTATCAGCCGGGAGGGCATCAATGGTCCGGAACACGTGTTCGGGCACATTTGCACGGCGCACCCAGTTTTCGGTGAGCCATTTTACCTGTTCCTTGCTCGGTATTTCGCCTACCAGCAGGAGCCAGAAAAGACCCTCCGGCAGGGGCTCTTTGCCGTCGGTGGCTCGGGGGAGTTTTTCGCGCAATTCGGGAATGGAAAACCCACGGAAGCGGATACCTTCCTCAGCGTCGAGCAGTGAAGGTTCCCAAAGCATACAGGTGATGTCGCGCATACCGCCGTATACTTGCTCGATCGACACGTCGTCAATTTTTCGTTTGCCGTGCTCTTTAACCAGCTCCTTGACTTCTTTTCCGAGGGCTTGTGATTTTTCGTAGAATAATTGTTTAAGCGGATCCATGTGCTATGCAAGCGAGTAAGTTTGAAAATGGTAGTATCAGGCTAGGGGGCTAAAGGCGGTATTTCTAAAAAGCAAACAAGCTTTTGCGGGTAAAGTTACAACTTTTGATAGCCTGCAAATAAAAAGCGGGCTTTTGTCAAAATTTGGCTTGCTCGTATAAAACACAAAAGCGAAGCACGCCCTGCTGGTGGGATGCTTCGCTTTTGTGGTATAAAAAAATTCGAAAAAAATGCGATTGGCTGATAATTATTCAGGGAGGCTTACCAGCTCATTTCATCGTCATCTTTGGGTTGTTTTTTCCCTTTTTTCGAAACAGGAGCGTCCTCGTCGTCATCGGGTTGATCATCGTCGTTGGCATCATTGGCATCATTACCATCATCGTCCAGTTCGGCAGCGTCATCATCCTCCGAAAAGGCGGCGGCGTCTTCTGCTTCGCGTTGCGCTTCCCATTCCGCCTGGCGGCGATCAAATTCCTCGTAGTCGAAATTGGGCATTAATTCAGTTTTGACATGTTCCACCACTTCGTTGAGGGAAGCGACAAATCGGTTAAAATCTTCTTTGTACAAAAAGATTTTGTGCCGTTTGTAGCCGTATCCGTCTTCCCGGCGGGTGCTTTCGGTAATGGTGATAAAAAAGTCGTCGCCCCGGGTTTTGCGTACATCGAAGAAGTAGGTGCGCCGTTTGCCTGCACGGACCCGTTGAGAAAACACACTTTCTTCATGATCGCGTTCGCTATCGCGCTCCCGGCCCCGGAACCCGCCGCGGTCGCCGCCGCGGTCATTCCGGTCGCGAAAGCCGCCACGGTCGCGAAAATCCCGGCGGTCGCCCCGGTCGTTCCGGTCGTTCCGGTCGCGATGGCCTCCATGATCTCTCCGCTTAAAATGCCCGTATTCCACTTGTCTAACGTTTTGTGATAAGATGATTTGTTAAATTGTATTGAGCAAAGGTAGATTTTCCGCTGAAAGATCGGTTTTTTTTTTGAAAAATCTCTGGGAAAGCAGGCCCCCCGCCTATTCGGCGCTCAAGGCGTCCCATACCCAGCGCTGGCGGCCGCCCACGATGGTGCGCAACACCCGGGCTTCCAGGATTTCAGCATCCGCACATTCGAGCAGGTTTTTAGACAGCACTACTACGTCGGCCCGTTTGCCTACTTGCAAACTTCCTTTTTCCCTTTCCTCGAATGCGGCGTAAGCATTCCAAAGGGTGTAGGAAAGCAGGGCCTCTTCCCGGGTCATTTTTTGTTCAGGGAAAAACTCCAGGGTCGAGTCGGGGAGCCGGCGCGTTACAGAGGCGTAAATGCAAGGCAAGGGGTTCACATCTTCCACCGGCGCGTCAGTGCCATTGGCCAGGTGGGCGCCCGAATCGATCAGGGCGCGCCAAACATAGGCTCCTGAACGGGCGCGCTCCTCGCCCAGGCGCTTGACGACGAAGGGGGCATCGCTGGTACAGTGAATCGCCTGCATGGAAGCAACGACGCCCAGTTGGCGAAAGCGCCCGATGTCGGCAGGGTCGAGGTGCTGGCTGTGCTCGATGCGCCAGCGCCGGCCCGAATCGGCCGCTCCCAAGGTATTTTCCACCATCTGGAGTACTTCGCGGTTGGCCCGGTCGCCGATGGCGTGCACGCAGAGTTGCAGGCCGTGCTGGCGGCATTGGCTGGCCAGGCTGAGGATATCGGCCACCGGGGTAGTGTTTTGTCCGAAGTGGCCCGGCTTGTCCGAATAAGGCTTCAACAGCCAGGCGCCATAAGAGCCCAGCGCGCCGTCGAGGTAGGCTTTTACAGCGCGGATGGTTAAGTAGCCATTGCCCAGGCCGATTTGTGGGAACTGCGCCAATTGACCGAAATCTTTCGCTTCAGGTTGGCCGATCATCACCCAAAGGCGCAGGGGCAGTTTGCCACTTTCGGCGAGGCGCCGGTACTGGTCAATTTCCCAAAAACTGCTGCCGGCATCTTGAAAAGAAGTGATGCCATTTTTGAGGCAGGCCTCGGCAGCCAGTTCGACGGTGCGGTCGAAAGCCGCTTGTTTTTCGGCTTCGGTGCGTTGGTTTTTCCAGTCGTTGAGCGGCTGCGCGATGAGCTGCATCGCGTTTTCCTCAAACACACCGGTAAGCCGGCCGGAAGCATCGCGCACGATGCGGCCGCCCAGAGGGTCGGGGGTTTCGCGGCTAATACCCGCCAGTTCCATAGCCCGGGCGTTGGCGATCAGGGCATGGCCGCTGGCGTGGCGGAGCACCACCGGATGTTCGGGGCTTACTGCGCTCAGGGCGTCGTGGTAGGGGTAGCCGTTGACCGTAGGCCCGGCCGGTTCTACCCATTTTTCCTGGTGCCAGCCGCGGCCTTCGATCCACTGGCCAGCGGGCGTGACGCGGGTTTGAGCGGCGACCAGGCCAGCGATTTCCTCCCAGGTTTTGGTGGGCATCAGGTTCAGGTTTTGCAAACTCAGTCCCAAGCCTTGAAAATGGCCGTGCCCTTCGATAAAGCCGGGCATGGCGAAAGTGCCTTGCAGGTCGATCAGCTCCGTATCGTCACCGGCCAGCGCCTGCGCACCGGCATCATCGCCCACGTAAATAATGGAGTCGCCGCGTATGGCCAGGGCTGTTGCCTTCGGAAGTTTACTGTCGGCAGTGAACAGCACACCGTTGAACAGCACCAGGCTGGCCGGCGTTTTCGGTTTGGGCTGGCCCGCACAGGCGCTGAGCAACAGCAGCAAAGCAGAGAAGTATTTCATATGCATGGCGGTGCGTTTTATTGATTTATACGCTTGATAACCAGGCGGTCGTAAAAAAACACCGCCGCTGCCGAAAACAAGGCCAGTCCGGCAAAAATCGCCCACATGATGCCCGGTTGCTGGCTGCCTTTTACGCCAAATGCGGCGTACAGCTGTCCGGAAAGAATACCGCCGAACAAATTGCCCAGCGCAATACACCAGTAAAAATAGCCCATGTACATGGCCACTTTGTCGGGCGGCGCGATGCGCCCGGTGTATTCCTTTGCCTTAGGGCTGGCCATCATTTCACCGAAAGAAAAAACGATGATGCCGGCCAGCACAATCCAGCCCGTGAAACCGAACACCAGGATAGAAAAACTCACGACCGAGATCAGGGTGCCCCAAAAAATGGTGGTGAAGGGCTTTAGCCGCGTCACCAGGTATGACACCAGCACCTGAAAAACGATGATGGCCCCGGCGTTGAAATTGATCATGTATTCGGGGTTCATCTGCCCGGCCTTGATCATGGAGGCGTTCATCGAGACAGCCAACCCGCTCAGTCCGATGCCTTCGAGCAGGCGGGTCAGTCCCGAGAGCACGTCGGAGGTATCGGTAAAATCGCGGATGTGCAGCGGCAAGGTGTAAAAAAGTTGGTTGAAGCAGGTCCAAAAACCCGACATGATGAGCAAAAACAAGCCGAACCGCCAGTCGCCCAGGCGCATCGGTTGCAAGAGCCAGTGTTTGCCGCTGTCGGCATTGCCCCGCAGCAGGGCGTCGGCGGCAAAATTCAGCGCCACCCAGGCGCCAGCGATCAGCCAGATGTGCGTCCAGGTGAAGCGGCCGTCGGAGGTATATTTTGAACCCAACACCAAAAAGGCCAGCAAACCGAACACAAACAGGAAAAACCGGCCGTTGCCTAGCACCTCTACCATATCGGAAAGCACTTTTTTCAGCGAGCGAGGGTTGGCCGATTTGCTTTCAGCGGTCGGCTCGCGAAAAAACAGGAGCAGAATGATGAAATTCAGCGAAATCCAAAACGAAGAGGCGATAAACACATATTTCCAATCCCAGCCCCGCACAATGCCCGCCACCACCGGCCCTAAAAAGCCGCCGATATTGACCATCATGTAAAAAACACCGAAGCCCATAGAGGCCGTGCGCTCGTTGGTTACCCGCGAAACGGTACCAACCACTACCGGCTTGAACATCGCCGCCCCCAAAGCAACCAGCATAAAGGCCATGAAAAAAGTGGGAAACGTTTTAAACTGCCCCAGTAAAAAATAAGCGGGCACCAACACCAGGTAGGCCGCAAAAAACATGCGTCTGTAACCGTAGCGGTCGGCCAAGGCCCCTGTGACCACCGGAAACAGGTACAGGAAAAACGTGACCACCCCCTGCAGCACCCCGCGGTCCTGGTCGGAAAAACCCAGGCCGCCGTCGGCCACCGCGCCGGTGATGTACAGCGACGATACGGTAAAGAAGCCGTACCAGGCCATACGTTCGAAAATTTCCATGGTGTTGGCCGCCCAAAAAGATCCGGGGAATTCGCTTAATCGGATTTTCTTTGTTTCGCTCATCGATGGTTAGGTTTTTAACTCGAGTCCCAAAGATGAAAAAAGCCGGGCAAATCCCGCGCATACTCCCTGGGCCCGCCGACAATGGCTACCTTCGCCCACCAAGCTAACAACCCAACCCTATGTTTCGATTTTGCCTGATTATCCTGTTCTGCTGCCGGAGTTGGTCAGCCTCTTGCCAACCCGACACTGTGCTGATCGGCGCTTTTGTCAACGACATTTACGACATCAATCTGGCCGAAAAGAGCTTTTCTGCCCAGTTTTGGGTATGGTTCAATTACCGGAACCCCGAACTCCAACCGCTGCAAACCCTCGAAATCGCCAACGCCAAGGAGGTAGACTACAGCCTGGATTTTACAGAAGAAAAAAACGGCGTGCAGTGGTCCGGCAAAAAAGTACACGCTATTTTGAAAAAAGACTGGGACATCCGCCGCTTCCCTTTCGACGCCCAACGCCTGACCATCGAGCTGGAGGAAAGCGACCACGACATCGAAACCATGGTGTACGCACCCGACACCGCCAACACCCGGCTGGAGCAAAAACTGGTGATTTCCAACTGGCAAATCGAAAGTTTCGACATTGTCTCAGGGGGGAAAAAATACAACACTACCTACGGCGACCCCAGCCTGGCCAGTGGCAGCGCCTACCCCCGCGCCACGCTCACACTGTTTATCAAACGGAAAAGCTGGGGGTTGTTTTTCTCGCTGTTTACCGGCATGTACGTCGCGTTTTTTATCTCGGCTCTGGTGTTTTATATCGATGCGGTCGACCTCGACCCGCGCTTCGGCCTGTCGGTCGGCGGCCTGTTCGCAGCGGTGGGCAACAAGTACATCGTGGATTCGATCTTACCGCAGTCGACGACCTTTACCCTTGTTGATAAGCTCCATATTCTCACCTATTTGTTCATGTTGCTCAATATCGTGCTGTCGGTCATTTCGCTGCGAATATGGAAAAACGGTAACCCGGCCCGGTCCACGCGTTTTGACCGGCGCGCCTATTTTTTGATTATTACGGTGTACGTGCTGGTGAATTCGTGGTTGATTTTTTCGGCCAGCAGCGGGCGTGGGGTGTTGTAGAGACGCGATGCATCGCGTCTACGTGCGGTGACCAGATGAAAACCCGTGGTAGAGACGCGATGCATCGCGTCTCTACGTGCGGCCTAACCAATCAGAGACGCGATGCATCGCGTCTCTACGGAATTTTCCGAACCGTCCCCGAACCACTGATGTTACTGGTCACCTGCGGATTACCGCGGTATTCAATATCGCCGCTGCCGCTGATGGTAGCCTGTAGCGACTCGCTGACGTCGAGACGCGCATTGCCGGAACCGGAAATAGTCACTTTAACCGTCAGCACCGGACAGCCCAGGGCATCGAGGCTGCCCGAGCCGCTAATGGTGCAGTCGAGTTGATCGGCGGCGCCGTTGACATCGATGTCCCCACTGCCGGTAATGCTGGTTAGCACCTTGGCAAAGTCGGCATTGAACACCCGGATATCGCCGCTGCCGGAAACGCGGAGGTCGAGCAGGCTGCCGGAAATGGCGTCGGGGATGTCCACCTTTACCGAGCCGTTCAGCGTCACGGCATCCCAGTTGGGCGCCGAGACGGTAATTTTCAGGTTGTCCACATCGTACACGTCCCGGTCGAAATGGATTTTCAAAACGCCGTTGTCTTCGATGGTTTGCAGAAACGGCAACACACTTTCTTCGCACTGTATTTCCACATGGTACACCGAATCGACGCGCAATTCCAGGTAACCATTCGTGGAAATTTCAACGGCGTGAAAACCGTCGACGTTGCGCACTTCCGTCACCACATCGCCTTTGCCTTTTACGCCCAGCACATCTTCGCAGGCGCTGAAGGCGCCGGCCAGCAGCGCCAGGCCCAACAGTAACGGCACTTTTTGCATGGTCTTGATCATAGCTTTTCTATAGTTTTTGTGAAAAAATGGGTTTTGCGTTTGTTGGTTGTTGTTCAGACACGGTAGGCTGAGTTTACCCTGACGTGCGCGCTGATTTTTTTAAAAAATGAAACCTGGTTGCAGGGTGGTGCAGACCTTAATTGGGAACATTCCGACGGATTTAACTGATTTTGAAGATGTGCCTGCCGGCGCAGGCGTGAACGACCCAGGCCATTGAGTAAATTTGCTCAATACGTTGAGTAAATTACTTTTTGCGGCCCAAGGATTTAATTTTCAATCTTTTATGGACCGTTATTATGAATTAAACGGCTTCATTCAGGTGTTTGCCGGGTAGCGCTAAGTGAGCGAAGCAACCTGGGCAGGGCAATTACCTGAAGCCCTCGAAGCGCCCAGCCAGGCAAAAAAATGCGCATCGCACCTCATTTTTCCACCAGGCTGTGATTAGTTTTATACCGTACGAGTATAAACACCTTATGGAAACTATGAAAACAGCCTTGCTTTTCGCTTTCTGTCTGCACTGTTTTTACCTCACCGCTCAGGACAAAAACGCCACCCCGGGGACAATGGCCAGGGTCACCCCCGCGGGCGTCGCACGCGCCGTCGTCGTCGGCATTTCCGACTACCAGTCGCCACAAATCCCCGACCTCCGCTTCGCCGACCGCGACGCCACGGCCTTCGCCGACTGGTTGCGCTCACCTGCCGGGCGCGCCCTGCCCCCCGAAAACATCGTTTTGCTCACCAACAAAACCGCCACCACCGGCGCCATCGCTTCGGCCATGGACTGGCTCATCGCCGAATGCCAGGCCGGCGACCGGGCCATTATTTATTTCTCCGGCCACGGCGACGTCGAAACCCGCACCAAATTCCAGCGGGGCTTTCTGCTCACCTACGACTCCCCGCCCAGCAACTACCTGGCCGGTGCTTTTGCCCTCATTTTCCTGCAGGACATTATTTCCACCCTCGCCGACCAGGGGGTGCAGGTGCTCATGATCTCCGACGCCTGGTATGAACAAGCCGTCGCCCGTTCGCCGGAACAGGCCAACAACTGGTTTTACTATTGTCAGACTGCCTACATACTTGGCCATAAGGAAGTCTCGGCTTCTGTATTTCATAAATACCTGGCCCTGCATCCGGAGAACAATGGATTTGTAAACAGAATGGCCATATTTTACAAAAACCACAGCGAATATGAATTGACGGAGCAGATATTAAAAGCGGCCATCGAGCGCGCTCCAAAGGCCCCGTTTTTCTACAGAAACCTTGCCCGTCTGTATTTCTTTTTCGGCAAAAAACAGGAAGCTTATGCCGTGTTGGAGGAAGCGAAAAAAATAGCCCCGGATGAACCGCTTACCGATCCGCTGTATGCGCTGCTGAAATATTTTGACGAGCCGCAGTCCGCAAAAATCCATTTCGACGAGATCGCCAAAAACAATCCGGATTTGAGTTCGCTTTGGGATTGTCTGGAATCCATGCGACAGAACGAATTCGAAAAAGCGGACGCTTGTTGGGAACGCGTTCGTGCGGCCCCCGATTGGTTTTGGGAAGACTTAATAAAGTACCGGTACCTGCAAATGAAAATCAGGCAGGGCGAAAAAGAGTCTGCCCTCCAATTGTTTTCGGAGCTGTTATATGGACACGTCGAATACCAGTTGTTTGTAACCGACCCAGGGCTGGACCCGATCCGGGATATGGAGCCGTTCCAGGAACTGATGCGCCGGTTTTTTCCGGAGAAAACCAGGCCCTGAGGTTTGGGCGGGCAACACGCCGTGCAGGTGCTCCAACTTTTCAAATT
>CAZVZH010000020.1:29254-34832 GCA_964630705.1 uncultured Saprospiraceae bacterium
AACTTTTCAAATTAGACTTTTGACTTTTTGTGGAGCATCTCGGGAAGGGGCGCTTTTTAAGTCAAAAGTCCAATTTGAAAAGTTGGGATGTGGTGAGGCATGCTCAGAAGCGGAACTGCAGACCCGCCGTCCAACCCCACCAGGCCGACAGCCAGCCGTCGGCGTTCTGGCTGCTGTTGAGCCGGTCGTCGGTCACCACACGGTCGCGCAGGGCAGCCGTGCCGGTCCGCTGCGGGTCGGCGATGAACAAGTTGGCGCTGGGGCCGCCGGCCAGCGAAAAATGGCGGCCGAGATTCAGCTCGAAAGCCAGCGCCGCCTGGTCCCATTCCTGTAAAAAATTGCTGTGGCTACCCTCGTTCAGGTGGCGGTGGATCAGGTCGAGGTTCAGGGCGCACCAGCGGGCGAGCCGGATGCGGCTGCCCAGCCCGGCGCCGTAGGCCCAGAAATTCTGGCCATTGTGCGGTTGCGGGTCCATGCTCGCGGCCAGGATAGTATGCAAGCCCGGCACACCCGATTTGAACGCGGCGTTCAGCTCGAACACGTCATTGGCGCTGGCCTCCAGCGCGATGTAGCCGCCGCGCCGGGAAAGGTTGATCAGGCCGAGCTGCACGCCCTGGATGTCGTTGGCAAAATTGATCAACCCGATCTGCACGCCCTGGGCCCGGCCGGCGCGGTTGAACACACCGGCTATTTGCACGCCTTGCAGGCTGTCGGCCGTGTTGCCGATACCGGCGAGCTGGAACGCGCTCCGGTGGGCGTGGTTGACGATGCCGGCGAGCTGTGTTCCCGGGGCGCCCCGGGGCGCTACGTTGAGGATGCCGGCAGCCTGGAAGGCGCCGGGCACGGTGTGTCCGCTGTAATTGCCGATGCCGGCAAACTGCGCCCCGCGCAGGCTGTCGACATTCAGGTTGTAAATTCCGGCCAGTTGCAAGCCGCGGGCGCTGCCACCCACATGGTTGAATAAGCCCCCGACTTGAATGCCGCTCAAGCTACCCCCGGCCACGTTGAACAGACCACCCGCCTGAAAGCCGCTGACCTCCTCGCGGTTGATATTGCCCAGGCCGCCGATTTCGATGATGCGGTTGCCCCGCGAATAGCCCGCCAGAAGGTTGAGGGAAAAATCGTTGGCCACGCTGCCGCTAAGCAGGTGGTTGGTGCCCAGCACCGGCAGCAGCGACAACTGGGCGCGCCGGTGCAGCGAATCGCGCACGTTGAGCGCGGCCAGTCGCTGGCGAGAGCGTACGAAAAAATCTTCGACGTCGGCCGCGGCCAGCCGCAGTTCGGCTTCCAGGCCAGGCCTGGGGGCGGGGGCGGGCAGGCTGTCGATGCGGAGCTTGATTTCCAAGAGGCGCGGGGTTTGCGAGCTCACCTGGAGCACAGTGTCGCGGTAATCGAGTTTGGCGACAACGATTTCGGAGCGGTCCTGAACGGGCAGTTCGTAGTAGCCGTGCCGGTTGGTAGTGGTAGCGCGCAGGGTTTTGCGGTCGTACACCGTCACATTGGCCATGCGCTGGCCGGTTTTTTCGTCGCGCACATAACCGCTGAGTTGCGGCCCGGTTTTTTTGCGGCGTTTAAGGATGAGGTATTCGCCGTTTTGTTTGTAGCTGTACGTGTCGCCCAGGAGGAACAGCAGGGTGGCGCGCACCGTCCAGCCCTCGGCGTGCAGGCTGACGGGCCGGCGTTCGTCGATAATATTGGCATTGTACGACCACTGGAAGTTGCCGGCGCGGGCGATTTCCGCCAGAGCTTCTTTCAGCGGCGTTTTTTCGAAATGCACCGAAATGGTGCGTTCGAGTACGTCGGTGGCCTGTGCGGTTGTTCCCGACCACCAGAACAGGATCAGGAACAAGCCGTACAGCCGGGTGTTTTCATAGCGCATATCGTTTTCAGTTTGGGTTTATTCCTCGCAAGCCTCGCCGGAGAGCATATAGCCGTCGGCGGTTTTTTCTACTTGTAGTGAAAAGGAGTCTGCTACGAGGCGTAAGACCCGCTCCAGCGGCAATTGGTTGTAGCTGGCGGTGAGCGGGCAGTTTTCGAGGTTTTTATTTTTTAAAACAATGCGTACGCCGTAGGCTACACTCAGGCGTTCGGCTACCTGGCCCAGCGGTGTGGCGTCGAACGCAAACATCCGGCTCGAGGGTTCCGGGTTGCCTTGCCGGGGGGCGGTGCGCGTCAAGTTTTTGCTGGGCTGGTCGTACACCGCCTGTTCGCCCGCAGAAAGCAAGAGCAGTTGCTGCCCGGCGCGCACTTGTACTTTTCCTTCGAAAACTGTCACCAGTACCTGGCCGGGCGTTTGTTGGTTGTCGACGGTAAATGCCGTGCCGACCACCCGCACTTGCAACTCCTGTACTTCCACGATAAACGGCCGGCTGGTGTCGGGCGCCACCTGAAAAAAGGCCTGCCCTTCGAGGCGCATGCGGCGTTCGCGGCGGTTAAAACCGGCGGCGAGCGTGAGTCCGGAATGGCGCTCCAGCGTGACCCTCGAGCCGTCGGCCAGGGTGTCGGTGAGCGGCACTTCCGCGGCGGCCAGGCGCTGCGCTGGCGCACTGGTTTCGCGTGTTTGCCACCACAGCACCGCGCTCAGCGCCAGCACAAAAACTGCTGCTGCGCGCAGCAAAAACGGCCCCGTCTGGTTGCGCCAAACTTGCCAACCGCTGCCCCGTAACCGGGCTTGCACCTGTCGGAGCGCCGCTTCGGTGTCGACTGCACGCGGCGGCGGCGGCACGCCTTCGGGCGCGCGCTCCCAGAGCCAGACGAGGTCGGCCAACTGGTGTTGGTGATCGGGCGAAGCCTCCAGCCAGCGGCGCACAGCGGCTTCCTCCTCTGGAGAGCATTCACCGGCGAGGTATTTGGCCAGCAAGGCGTGTATATTTTTGTCGAAAGGTTCCATGCGCGTGCGTTGGGTGGTCGGAGCGGTTGATGGGGCGATCAGTTGATGAAGTTAGTGGGGTTGATCAGGTTGATGAGACTTATGCAGGCCAGCAGGCTCACCAGATAGTCGGCTAGCTCAACGCGGAGCACGCGCAGGGCCTTGCCCATTTGGGTTTCCACCGTTTTAATGGAAATGCCGAGCTGGTCGGCGATTTCGCGGTATTTCAGGGCTTCGAAGCGGCTGAGTTCGAAAATATGGCGGCACTGGGGTGGCAGGGCGTCGAGGGCGCGCTGGTAGCGTTCGCGGAGTTCGGGCGCCGTATCGTCGGGCATGCTGTGCATGGCGTTGGGTTGTTGTGCGGTGAATTCCAGGTATTTGGACTGTACTTTTTTCGACCGCAGGCGGTTGAGGCAGGCATGGTGCACCGATTTGTAGAGGTAGGCTCTCAGCGACCATTCTACGCGGAGCTGGGCGCGGGTTTCCCAGAGTTTTACGAAAGCCTGCTGCACGAGGTCTTCCGCTTCATCCATGTCGCCTTCGGCCAGACGGCAGGCGTAACGGCACAGCGGATCGTACCATTGGCGGAACAGGGTATCGAACGCCGCGGAGTTGCCCTGCACGAGCGCCGCAACCAGGTTGTCTTCGTTTTGATGCTTCAACTTCGACGGATTTTGTTGCACCCGGCCTTCTTTCCCGGCCGGGATACCGTTAGACACGCAAAGCTGGGGTTTGCCCTGATTCCACCGGCGACTTTTTTTAGAAATGCGGTGCCAGCCGAAAAAATCAGCAGCAATTCGCCAAAATCTGTGTCATCCGCGCTCCCTCCTTTCCACCTCTGGCGCACAAGAAATTCCAGGCCTGCTATCTATCTTTGGGCATTGAGTATTCAAAGTCAAATCCCTGCCCTATGCGCACCCTCCTTTGCCTGCTGATCGCCTTTCCCATATGCGCGGCTGCACAAAACCCTATTCCGGTTGCCGACCAAACGTTTAAAATGGACGGCGAGCACCGGTACCTGTTCGCTTTCGCGCAAGACGATCAAGTGGACCTCCACCTCGAGCTCATCCTCGGCCGCCAGGTGCGCAACGTAGAATTTTCCCAACTCGACGGTCCTATGTTGTTTAGCACCTATGCGCTCGATTCGGTGATGGACAAGGCTATCCGGATTCCGCAAACCGGCGTATACCTGCTGCGCATTGAAGAGCGGGGGATGGGCAAGAAAGTGTGCCGCTTTACCCTGCACCGCCGCCCGGCCGGGCCGCTAACCCAACGCATCGACACCCGTGTGGGCTGGGATGTGCAACAATACCCCCGCTACCGGGAGCGCCGGCGCATGATTCCGGCCGGCAAAAAAACGGGGATCAGTTCGTTGGGCGGCCAAATTACAGTGAGTGCCAGCAAGATGGGGCTGAAAAGTCCGGTCAGCGCTTATGCCTTCACGCTGCCGCCGCATACCGTTCAATGGGCCTACCGCATTTCTGTCGGCCAGGCGCTAATGCAGGCCCGGCAAAAAGACGCCGATCAGCTCACCAGCGCGCTCAACTCGGGCGCGGCTAAAATTTTACCGGTAGCGCCGCCAACAGCCTTGGCCGCTTTCGCGCTGGGCATGGCCATCGACCTTACGGTGCCCAAAGCCGGCGAAGATGTGGAGTATGCCCTGCTCAGTCCGGATAATTTACCCAAATTCAACAAACGAGAACCTTACCAGGCGTTCATCTGGCAGGGCGACGTCAGCGTCGACGTGCAACGCCGGTACAGCCCACTCGAAGGCAGCTATTATTTCGCGTTTCGCAGCGACAACTGGATGGACGATATTACCGTGAACATCGATATCGAAGCGGTTACGGAAACCCCCATTTTTGCCGAGGAAATCTATTTGGAGCCGGTGGTAGATTGAGTTGATAAAAGTTGATGAGGTTTATAAACCTCATCAACTTCCATAAACCCTATCAACTTCTACAAACCCTATCAACTTCATAAACCCAAATTCAATAAATGGTTGTTTCAAAAATTCAGGCTGCCATAGCTGCTTATAAAACCTGGCTTCAGCAAGAGCGCCACCATCCGTATTTGTACAAATGGGAGTCGGTTCTGCAGTTTCAAACCTGCTGGAACCCCAATGCCTCCGATCCAGCTGCTATGCTCGACCAAGCCTTTCAAAACAGCCAGACCAAACGCCTTTGGCAAACTGAAAACTGGTACCCCCTGCGCATGATGCAAACCTTCTGGCGCTTCGAGCCGCAGATGGTGCGGGCTATGTTTGACGACCTGTTCAACGAAACCCGCGACGTGGAAGCCCGTATCGGGCGGTTCCTGTTCGGCTGCGACGAACTCCTGCGCGACTACAAGCGCCAACACACCACCTCCATCGAAAATAACCACTACCACGGCGACTACCGCATGATCGCCCTCTATCTGGCCTTTCGCTATCCCGACCAGTATGCTCCCTACGAATTCGAAGTATTCCGCGAAGTGCTCACCCGCTTCGAAGCGCGCACGATTCCGGAGCAAAACGACCTCGGCCGCTACTTTAAAATGCAGCGCACGTTGTATACTTTTTTGGAAAATGACGGCGCTGTCGAGGCGCTCCTGCAGGCCCGTCTGGACTCCCGCCGGCACTATGCCGGTAAAACCTTGTTGCTGGCGGAGGATTTTTGCCGTTTCATTGCTAAAGGTTTGAGGGTTTCTGGTTAGAAGGTTTGAGGG
>CAZVZH010000021.1:0-4181 GCA_964630705.1 uncultured Saprospiraceae bacterium
AAACACATTATGATTTTTTACACCCAATTTATTGAAATCGTCAGGCGTCCGCGCCGACAGCAAAACGTCACGAACTTTGGCTACAAGCAATCCCAGTCGTACAGTACCCGGCGGAAGTTGCGGTTGCGCAGGTCGGCTTCGCGGATGAAAAAGTGCCCGACACCCATATCGCCCCACATCAGGTCCATGAGTTCGTCTGAATCGAGTTGAAAGAGCAGGAGCATGGGGTCGTCGGGCCGGCGGGGGTCGTCCTGAGTGAAGTAGGCATAACCGCCGATTTTATGGCCCTGGCTCCGCAGGGTGCGGACCGTTTCGTTCTGGACCTCCCATTCCTGCTTGCCGAACTGCTGGAAAAATCCGGCGCCGAATTGTTGCCAGAACCGGTAATCCGTCGGCGGCGCCAGTTCTTCGGTCAGTTCGAAGCGCAAGGGATGCGATTTTTCGGGGTGGTGCGGCAGGAGGTCGTAGTCGGTGAATTCCGGAAAATCCGCCTGCAATTCGCCCGCATACTCGGATGGGTTGGGAAAAAACAGCACCCGGAACGTGTCCGGGTTTTCGCCGTCGTCGAAATCCATGCCGTACAAATCGTCGTCGTAAATATAAAACTGCAAGATACCCTGCTCCGGAAACGGCTCAAGCCGGGGCATATCGGCAAAATTCAGCTGGGCCAGGAAAAACAGCGGCCGACCGTCGGGCGCCGTCGGGTAGGGGGTGCCTTTGGGCAGGTAGGGCAGGCCACCGACTTTACTTTCCCACCAGGTGGTCGGCCGGGCGGCCTGGGCGATGGCGCGAACAAATGGCAGCCGGGTGGCGAGCAGTTGTTCCCGAAAGGGTTCGAGTGCGGCAGGAAGTTGAAACGACATGGGACAAAAATAAGGCGCGCACCGGAAAATCTAGGACTCCAAAGCCGGACACAACAGCAGGTAGTGCTCCTCTTTGGCCCGCATAGTCGATATTTCCTGGTCAGACTTGTCGCCATAACCCGCCAGGTGCAACACTCCGTGGGCCAGCACCCGGCAAAGTTCGCGGACAAAGGGCTGCCTGTGCGTTTGCGCATTTTCCGCTACCCGCTCCGAGCTGACAAACAAATCGCCATGTACCGCCCCTTCTGTGTACGGAAAAGTGATGATATCGGTGTAGTAGTCGTGCTGCAAGTGTTCGCGATTGACCTGCCGGAGGTACTCGTCTGAGCAAAAAATCACGTCGAGGCCAAGCATGGGTTTTCCCTCCAGGCTGGCGATTTGTTGCAGCCAAAGGCCCAGGCTTGCCGGGTCGGGCAGGTCAAATTCCACCGCTTCAAAATGAAAGCTGACGCTGGGGTCGGCCTGCGCTTCGCTGGGGAGTTCGGGAAATTGCATAGTTCGGTTAGAAACGGCAAAACGCGGGGAGGCGCCGGCCTCTCCGCGTTTTGGTGTTTAGAAAATAAAAGTAATCAACCCAGTTTAAACCGCATTTCCACGGTGCTGCCATTGCGAATAAAACGGCAATCGTCGCTCAAATGGCGCATCAGAAACAAGCCGCGGCCGCCGCAGCGCTCCAGTAGTTCCGGGCAGGTCGGGTCGGGCACACAACCGTGGTCGAAGCCCGGGCCTTCATCAGACACCTGAATGGAAAGGGCGTTTTTTTGGCGGCGCAGGGATATGGAAACGTGTTTGGAGCAATCGCCCCGGTTGCCGTGCAACATGGCATTGGTGACCGCTTCGGTCAGGGTTACCAGAATATTGCCATGTACGTCGGGGGAAAGGTTGTAGCGTTGGGCTAGATCATGTACGAAAGGTTCAACTTGAGAAACGTTATCGGGGTTCGACGGAAGGGTTAGGTTAGTGTGTAAATCGCTCATTCGCAAGATTGTAGTGTTGAAATCTGACCGTACTTCGGTAGGTTTTTCTGGCAGGTTATCAACAGTAATAATCGGCTGGGTGCAAGTAAGTGGGAAAAGTAACAGCCAGATGAAACAATGGACCAGTTTACCTGTAGGATTAAAACCTGAAGATTAAAATGAGTGCTTGCGAAAGTTCATGGAAGGATTACGCCTGATAAGACCCCGCAAGTTAAGATTCTCTTAACACGTCGCGCAAGAGGGGGCGGCGATTTTTTACATTTTTCTAAGGAAATAGGAACTTTTTGACGCATTTCGTTGGAAAACGTCACAAAATTAAGTGAAAAATTTTAAGAAATCAAATCAGAACTCCGCATTACCCGGGTAGCGCGGGAAAGCGATCACGTCGCGGATGTTCCCCATGCCGGTCACAAATTGCACCAATCGCTCGAAGCCCAGGCCGAAGCCGGCATGCGGGCAAGAGCCGAATTTCCGGGTGTCGAGGTACCAGTACAACTCGGTTTCGGGAATATGCATTTCCTGCATCCGGCGCAGCAGCACGTCGTAGCGCTCCTCGCGCTGCGAACCGCCGACAATTTCGCCGATGCCGGGAAACAAAATATCCATTGCCGAAACCGTCGGCCCCGGCACGCCTTCTTTCGGCTCGTCGAGCCGCATGTAAAATGCTTTGATGGCCGCCGGGTAATTGGTCAGGATCACGGGTTTTTGAAAATGTTTTTCCACCAGGTAGCGCTCGTGTTCGCTTTGCAGATCGGCGCCCCAGCCCTCGATGGGAAACTGAAATTTGCCTTTTTTGTTCGGATTGGAGTTTTTCAAAATCTCGATAGCCTCCGTGTAGGTGAGCCGCACGAAGCTGTTTTCCACTACGAAACGCAGTTTTTCCGTCAGGCTCATCGCCGAACGCTCTTGCTGCGGTTTGGCGCTTTCCTCGTTGGTCAGGCGCTCTTCCAGAATGTTGAGATCGTCGGCGCAGTGCTCCAGCGCATAACCAACCACGTACTGGAGCATGGCTTCGGCCAGGTCCATGTCGTCGTTCAGGTCGGCGAACGCGATTTCCGGTTCGATCATCCAAAACTCGGCCAGGTGGCGGGTGGTATTGGAGTTTTCAGCGCGAAAAGTCGGCCCGAAGGTGTACACATCGCCGAGCGCCAGGGCGCCCAGTTCGGCTTCGAGCTGACCCGATACGGTGAGGTTGGTCGGGCGCTCGAAAAAATCTTTTTTGAAATCGACTGCTCCGTTCTCGGTGCGGGGCATCGCGTCGAGCGGTAAGGTCGTTACCTGAAACATTTCCCCGGCGCCCTCGGCGTCGCTGGCGGTGATGATGGGCGTGTGCAGGTAGTAAAATCCGCGGTCGTTGAAAAATTTGTGGATCGCATAGGCCAGGGCATGGCGCACGCGGAACACGGCAGCAAAAGTGTTGGTCCGGAAACGCAGGTGGGCGATTTCCCGCAAAAACTCCAGGGTTTGCCGTTTAGGCTGCAGCGGAAACTCCTCCGGGTTGCAGTCGCCGAAAATGGTGAGGGTTTCCGCTTTCAGTTCCACCCGCTGGCCTTTTCCCTGACTTTCCACGAGCAGGCCCTCTGCGCCGATCGCCGCGCCGAATTTGATGCGTTCGACCACCGCCGGGTCGGTATTTTCCGGGTCGAGTACCACCTGCAGGTTGCCGGCGCAGGAGCCGTCGTTCAGGGCGACAAACTGGTTGTTGCGGAAAGCTTTTACCCAACCGCAGACGGTCAGGCGGGTCTGCACCGGTTCGGTGCGGAGAACTTCGGCGATCTTAATGCGTTTCATCTCAGGAAAAACCAACGATATGTTAAAAAAATGAGGCGCAAAAGTACGGCAAAAAAGCCATTTCAACCCGTGAAAAGCAAATTTCACCGCAGGGTTTACCCGTAAAGAGCTGCTACCTTTGCATAAGAAATTTTCAAACGCGCGACTTTCGCCGCTCGCCAACGCACTATGCTGATCGAAGTTTTAAAAAGTAAAATCCACCGGGTGCACGTCACCGAAGCCAACCTGAACTATATCGGGAGCATTACCATCGACGAAAACCTGCTCGACGCCGCCAACCTCCTGGTCGGCGAAAAAGTGCAGGTCGTCAACAACAACAACGGCGCCCGCCTCGAAACCTACACTATCCGGGGCGAGCGCGGCAGCGGCATCATTTGCCTCAACGGCGCCGCGGCCCGCCACGTGCAGGTGGGCGATATCCTCATCATCATCGCTTACGCCCACATGACGCCGGAGGAGGCGCGGACGTTTCAGCCTGCGGTCGTTTTTCCGGATGAAAACAAATTGCTGCCGGGGTAAGCAGCAGATAGCGTAGGTGTGGGCGGCCATT
>CAZVZH010000021.1:4191-27084 GCA_964630705.1 uncultured Saprospiraceae bacterium
TCCTGGGGTGGTTTTTCTGTTTTAAAAATTTGTTGTGCCGGGTAAAGCCGGTTTTTGCTTTGGTGTGGATGTATTTTACGCCCTGCCACACCTATACACCACAAATAGTCGCTTAGTCTGGGAAGAAACCCTACCGGCGCCCCCTTTTTTCAGGCACAGCGTTTCTCCCGCCACGCAACCATACCGCTCCCAACACCAGAATAAGCAAACCGACGACCAGCCCCAGGCGCAACGACCGGTCTTTTTCCTCCGCCACTACTTTCGACCAATACAAGGGGTTCGGCGCGCCGGGCGAGCCGGGGCCCAGGTGTATGGCCCAATTCTGCGGGTCGGAATTGTCCAGGTCGGGCATGAGCAAATCCAGCGTAAAAGCGCCCTCCGGTGGGTCGATGTGGTAGGCAAGGCTGTCGACCGCGCTGCCGTCGGCGGCATACAGCGCCAGGCGCTCGGAGTTTTTATCGAGGCCGAAGCGAAAATCGCCAACCACGGTGGCGCTGTACGGAAACTGCCGGCGAAAAGCCGCGCTGTCCTGGCAAAGCACCAAATACCCGTCTGCCGGAATTAACACGGCGGGCAACACCCACTCGTGCCGGTAGTCGCTCAGTCGCCAGCCTGCCACTGAAACCGGCCGGCTGGAGGCGTTGTGCAGTTCGATCCAGTCGCCGGTCTTTTTGCCGCCGGAAGCAATTTCATTAAAAAATACCCGGTTGGCAAGCGGGTGCACATGCGGTTTGAAGCGCGCCCGCACCCGTAGCGGCGCATCGGTGCGCAGGTAAACCACCGCGCTGCGGCTATCCCGCTCGAGGCCTTCCCAGCCGGCAAAGCGGTAGCCGAAAGCCGGCACAGCCGTGATGCTGACGGGGATATTTTCAAAATAAACGCCCGAAAATCCGTCGGCCCCTGTCGTCACGCTTTGGTTGATGAGCACAGTGCCGCCGGCAGAAGGCTCCACCTCGAGCATCGCCGGCCGGCCGGGTTGAAAATGGCGGGCCAGGCAGTCGCGCAGGAAATCGGGGCGTTTGGCGGCAAACTCGCGCAGCTGCTCCAAATGGCGTTGCCACACCACCGAGGAAATACGCCAGCGCTGCAAATGCCGGGGCATTTCCGGACCCAGCTGCCGCTCAAACCAGGCAATTTCAGCCAACACGCGCTGCGGCGCGAAGTCGGTGTTCAGTCGGTCGCAGAGGCGGTTGATAAATTGCTGGCGAAAATCTTTGTTGCGCAGCAGCCGGCGCAGCAGCAAGGTGCTCCAGGGCGGATTGGGCCAGCGCGGCCCATCGGGTTCGGTGAAAAACTGGATGGCGTCGTGCTGCCAGGCCAGGGGGTCGTAGAGCCCGAAACCCCAGTCGGTATCGAACAAAATCCAGCGCCAGCGGCCGCCGGCGCGCTTGGGGCGCCAGTAGCGGATGTTGCCGCCGGCGTCGGTGTTGTCGCAGTAAATTTGCGCTACCTGATGGTCGATAAAGTTGGACACGTCCATCTGGCTTTGCACCCAGGCGTAATGCTGGGGATTAGCCAGGTCGTGGGTTTCAATAAAATCGAGCATGCGGCGGTAGTGCCGGCCGCTGCCGTGGCGCACGTTGCGCTGGTGTTCCAGAAGGTCGAGGGAGTCGCGGTCGACGTCGGCGTGGTCTTCCAGAAAGCGGGCGTTGATTTTTTCCCGGATGTGGTAGATGCCCCAGTAATGCCCGTTGAGGTACAGTACCGCCGGGCGGAAGGCTTGTTTTTCAATATCCCAGCCATCGGTCAGGCGGTTCATGAGCTCGTCGCGGAAGTGGGCGCCGTCGAAATCGCTGCCGCCGTTGCGCAACACCAGGTATTTGAATTTTTTCGGCTGATCGGCGCCGAAAATCCGGTGGCGGAAAAATTTTTTCCCATAGCGGTCGCGGGCGACAAGCACCAGGCTTTTTTGCGGATAAATACGGCTGTAGCCCCCAAACAGGCGCATGCCCGAGCCGCTGTTGTGCACACATTGCCCGTCAGATTCGAAAATTTCCACATTGCAAAAAAACTCGCGGCGGGTCCAGAAGTTAGCCCCCGGCTTGTGCACGCTGGCCGAGTCGGCGCCGGGCCCGTCGACCATGATGCCGGTTTGGGGGTGGAACAAAATGCCGGGACTTACCACCACCGAGATCACCGGCAGGCTCGTAGGTGGCTCCTGGATAAAATAGCTGCCCGACAGCGCGCGGCCGGCAATTTTCCCGCGGCGGGCAATGGCGCGCACCACGGTGGTGTGGTCGATCCGGATGGGGCGGGTGTACCGCATCGAGCGCATGGTCGGGTAGGTGCCGTCGGTGGTGAAATAAATTTGGGCGTCGCCGGCGTCGAGGCGCAGTTCGAGCGCCTGCTGGTAGAAACCGCCCGGCTGTGAAAAACGCACGATCAGCGGTTGCTCCTCCGGCAGCGGCGTTTGGGCTGCTGCCGACAGGGCGATTCCGGTAAAAACGACAAGGTTTAGTAGAAACTTCGGCACCGTCAAAGGTTCACTTTTTTTCGAAAGGTATTGACTTACAAGCAAATGCCGGCGGGCGGGCAGGGGATTATTCAGAAACAACAGCAGGCATTCAAGAATAATGCCAGTTGAAAACTCAGTACCGGCCAGGGTCGAACGCTTCGATGGCCATGCTGGTAGCTTTGCCGCCAGCCAGCTCGGCGATGAGTTTGCCGGTGCCGGCGCCCATGCTCAAGCCGAGCATGGCGTGGCCCGTGGCCAGAAGCAGGTTGCTGGTTTTGGGGGCAAAGCCGATATAGGGCAGGCCATCGGCGGAAACGGGCCGGAAACCAAACCATACCTTTTCACGCAATTGCGTCCGCAAGGTTTCCGGATCGGCCAATTGTTGAAAGGCGGCGTCGGTCCGGTAACCTGGAAAAAAGCGGGGCACCGCTTCGAGAATACCTTGCACCCGCGGCAACAAAATTTTGTCGTTGATCGGTCCGATCTCCATGGTGCTGCCAATGCGCAGCCGGTTGGGCCAGGGCGTGAGCGCCACTTTGGCTTCAGCCAAAATACAGGGATAGTTGAGTTTTTTTTGTGGCCCTTCGATGGTCATGGAATACCCCTTTCCGGGCATGAGCGGCAGGTATTCGCCCGCCATTTTGGCAATTCGGGGCGACCAGGAGCCGGCGGCCAATACCACCACAGCGTCTGAGACATCGAGATGGCGCTGGTTTTGGCTCGATTGTTCCCGGTAGTAAACGGCCGATATTTTGCCGTTTTCGCGGTCAAAACCGGTTACTTCAGCTTCCCGGACGATGCGTACACCGCGTTTTTCCAACCAGGCTGGCAGTTGCTGCATGAGCGCGTTGGGGTAGAGGTGCGCATCGTCTTTGTACAACACGCCGCCGCGCACGTCGGGCTTGAGCTCGGGCTCGATGGTTTGTACTTGCTCGCGGCCCAACACTTCGGTTTTGAGGCCGAGTTCGCTGGCCAAGCGCAGGTTTTGCTGCTCTTCGCGCTCTTTTTTTTCGGTTTGGTAGTACACCAGGCAGCCGCGCTGAGTGAGTTCGAAATCGAGGTCGCCGGCAGCAGCCCAGTCCTCAAACAATTTTTTTGAAAAAAATAACAGTTCGGCGAGCGGCCGGGCGCTGCGCTGCACATGGGTAGCCGTGCACGCCCGGGCAAATTTGATGCCCCAGTCGATCAGTTGCCAGCTCGGCCGGGGGCGTACGTAAAACGGACTTTTTTTGTCAAACATCCAAAGCACGCCCTGTTCGATCATGCCCGGGGCGGCCAGCGGCACAAAATGCGAGGGCGAGAGGTAGCCCATGTTTCCAAACGAGCAATTGTCCGACAGGTCGCCTTTTTCCAAAACGGTCACTTTCCAGCCGTCTTTCTGCAAATAACGGGCGGCGCTCAAACCGATAATTCCGGCGCCAATTATTACTGCGTGCATGTGGGGAAATTTAAAGTGGTGGGTAGCATCCGGTAAAGCGGCTGCCATTTCAGCCGCTCAAACATCGGGAAATTTTATAAATCTTCAAGGCCCGTTCAGCCAGCGCTCAGGGGCGCCCACCCCTCCGGCGTCAGCATGCTCAGGGCCAGGAAGCCGCTGCGCCGACACTCCCCGAACACGGCCAGCGGATGACCGCCGCTTTGCGCCAGCAGCTGCCAGCCGCCTTCCGTCTGGTTTTCGAGTGCCATGCTTTTTCCGGCTGCATCAGCCAGGTGAAAACCCGACCGGGTTGAGTAGGGCCGAACGCTTTGCAACATGGCGGGAAACTGCTCCAACCAGGGCTGCCGGCCTAAGGCGGCGGCCTGAGCGGTGGCCATGGCTTCGAGTGAGCTGAACCCGGCCGGCGTTTCGGCTGGCGTTTCAACCGGCGTCAAATCGCTCGCAACCAGCGCCCGCAATGGGTAGGCGGAGGGGTAAAACACCAGCGGCCCCTGTACGCAACGGCCTGTTTTGAAGCCGGGAAGAAAATCCAGGCCGCCATGCGCATACTCCAGCAGGAGCGCAAACTGGCCCGACTCGCAGCCCAGCAGCCAGCAGCGGCGTTGGCGCAGGCTGGCTTCCACGGTGGTTTCCAGAGCGCCCATGACCAGCCAGCGGTCGTGTGCCGGTGTTCCGGTGGCCAACACCTGTTCTTTTTTCAGGGCTATACCGATGTAGGCTTCCAGGTCGGGTACCAAGTCTGGGGGAATTTGGTGGCGTCGCTTGAACGCCGACAGGGCGAGCGCGGCTTCGGCCAGTGTAGCTGTCACTTGCCCGGCCCATTCGGGCGCCCCGGCTGGTAGCGCGGCGAGCAGGCGAAAGTTGCGGCTCAGGCCGCGCAGGGAGGCGTCGGCCAGGCGGGTGGCGATGTGTTCGAAAAAGTCGGGGTCTTCGGAAAGCGCGGTGGCCAAGCCGCGGCGCAGGGTATCGTGCAGCCACATTTCCAGGTCGTGAAAGCCGCTTTCTGCGCGCTCGATGCGGGCCAGGTGGCGGCGGGCCTGCTCTTCGGCGCGGTCGGTGGTGCGGGCGGCGGGGGCGGCGGTGGGGCGGCCGTTGGCCAGTGCAGACGCCCAGTCGGGCAGGGCAGGGGCGGTTTCCAGGGCAGGGTTTTGCGCCAGCCAGCGCTCGAAGGCCCGGAGGTGCAGGCAGGGTTTGGGAAAATACGGGCAGGAGCAAAAAAAAGCCACCTGGTTGGTGTCGGCAAGAAGTTGGTAGCGGCAGTTGAACGCTACGGGCAGCTCGCCAAACACCCAGTGTTCGAAGCGTCGGCAGTGTTGAAAAAATGCCGGTTGCGCCAACAGGGCCGGGCGGTTGCTGGTCATTCTTCCAGTTCTTCTTCCGGTTCTGTTTCGTGGCGGCCGGCGGGCTGTACGCCGTTTCGGCTGATGATATGCAGGGAGATCATGGCGCGCTCGCTGGCCATTTGCTCGGCGCTTTTTTTGTTGAAATCGTCGGCGGTGCCGAGTTTTTTGCCGTCGACATACACGGCGACTTTGAATTTGTCGCGCTTGTCGCTCTTGTATTTGGCCAGCACTTTGTAGTCGATCTGGCGGCCGTTTTTCTGACACCATTCGAGCAGTTGACTTTTGTAATTGTCGTCAAACTGTTCGAGTTCGTGGATGTCGAGGTAGCGGCGGAGGATGCGGCGAATGACGTAGTGTTTGGTTTTTTCGTAGCCGACTTCGATGTACAGCGCGCCGACGAGGGCTTCAAGGGCGTTGCCCAGCATGGATTTGGACAGACGGGTTTGGTTGTAGTTGGCCAGGAAAAGATCGAGGCCCATGCGGTCGGCGATATCGTCGAGGGAGTTGCGTTTGACGATTTTGGAGCGCATTTTCGTCAGGAAGCCCTCATCGCTGTTGGGGTATTTTTTAAACAAATACTCCGCTACGATGGTGCTGAGCACGGCGTCGCCCAGAAACTCCAGGCGTTCGTTGTTGGCGATAGCGTAGTCCCGGGAAGTAAAGGTGCTTTTGTGGAAAAAAGCGAGTTTGAAAAGTGGGAGATAGGCCGGGGTAAAACCCAGCATGGTGGTTAGTCGGCGGGCAAATTCTTTTTCCGGATGGAAATAATAATTGTAAAAGCGCCGGATAGATCGCAGAACGATACGCATAAAGGTGTGATTAGAAGGACCAACCGGGCTTGCCGGTCGCCGGTAAAATTGGTTTTGGGCGTATAAACTCAGGCAGTTGTTACCGGCTGCTAACCACTAACAATTACCCTCATGGATATCAGATTTTCCGGAAAATGACCGAAGCGTTGTGGCCGCCAAAGCCGAAGGTATTGCTCATGGCGGCGCTAACCGGGCGTTCCTGGGCAGTGTTGAACGTCAGGTTGAACTTCGGATCGATGTCCGGGTCGTCGGTAAAATGGTTGATCGTCGGGGGGATAAAATTGTGTTGTATAGCCAGGATGCTGGCAATGGCTTCAATGGCGCCGGCGGCGCCGAGGAGGTGCCCGGTCATACTTTTTGTGGACGAAACATTCAGGCGGAAGGCGTGGTCGCCGAAAACCTGGCGGATGGCTTTTAGCTCGGCCACGTCGCCCAAGGGGGTGGAGGTGCCATGCACGTTGATATAGTCTACCTCGTCGGTGCGCATGCCGGCGTCTTGCAGGGCCAGGTTCATCACATTGGTCACGCCGATACCGTCGGGGTGCGGTGCGGTGATGTGGTAGGCATCGGCTGTTGCGGCGGCGCCGACGACTTCGGCGTAGATCCGGGCGCCGCGTTTTTTGGCGTGTTCGTATTCTTCCAGAATCAGGGCGCCGGCGCCTTCGCCCAGCACGAAGCCATCGCGGTCTTTGTCGAAGGGGCGGGAGGCCGTGGCGAACGCGTCGTTGCGTTCGCTGAGGGCTTTCATCGAATTGAAGCCGCCGACCGCTGTTTTGGTTACAGTGGCTTCGGAGCCGCCAGCCACGATGATGTCGGCTCGGCCCATTCGGATGTAATCGAAAGCGTTCATCAGCGCGTGCGAGGAAGAGGCGCAGGCCGAAACTGTGGCGTAGTTGATGCCCATGAACCCGTATTGGATGGAAATCTGGCCGGCAGCGATGTCGGAGATCATTTTCGGGATCAGGAAGGGGTTGTGTTTGGGAGTGCCGTTGCCCAGGACGTGGTCTTCAATTTCTTTCTCCAGGGTAGCCAGGCCGCCGATCCCGGAAGCCCAGATGACGCCCACACGTTGTTTGTCGATGGCCTCCAGGTCAAGCCCCGAATGTTGCAGCGCTTCTGCAGCGGTGACCATTGCGAATTGGGTAAAACGGTCGAGCCGCCGGGCTTCGCGGCGGTCGAGGTGTTGCTCGGCGTCGAAACCTTTTACTTCGCAAGCAAATTTGGTTTTGAATAAAGTAGCATCGAACAGGGTGATCAGGTTGGCCCCGCTGATACCTTTTTGTAGCCCTTCCAAATAGGCGTTGAGGGTATTACCAATCGGGGTAAGGGCGCCGAGGCCCGTAACGACAACTCGTTTCATGCTGCAAATTCGGTTGGATTTGGATAATGCGCGCCAGCTAAAATCGGCTGGCGGTCAAGCTGCGGGCAAAGGTACAAGCTTCCGTCAGAACACAAAAGGTTCAAAGCAGCTGTTGCTTTGAACCTTTTTTCAAAATTACCGGGTGTTCAGGTATGCAAATTGCTAATTAGCCGGCTGTTTGACTCTCCAGGTAGGAGATAGCCTGGCCAACCGTTTGAATTTTTTCCGCTTCTTCATCCGGAATGGAAACTTCAAACTCTTTCTCGAACTCCATGATCAATTCCACAGTGTCGAGCGAGTCAGCGCCCAAATCCTGAATGAAATTGGCTTCCGGAGTTACTTCCTCCTCTTCTACGCCCAATTTGTCAACAATAATTTTTTTAACGCGATCGGCTACGTTTGCCATGTTTTTTAAACTTTAGGTGAAAAAGATACTTTTTTCGAGGGGCAAAGAAACGGCTATCCGGGTTTTTAAAAAAATTTTTACCGCTGAATTTTAACGTATCTTCCGTTCAACAACTATCCGGTTTTTTGTACATTGTACACTTAGTGGGGCAATTGGCGGCGCTTCAAAATAGCTTAAGCACAGACATTTTTGCATTAAATACTGGAAATAAAGCCCCCATGGTTGTTTCATTTCAGGCGACAACTTAATTTTGTTGCGTTTTCTTATTGTCGTTTTTACACTTTGACAAAAAATGTCGCCTGTTATGACTTTTACAGAAATTGATACCTTGCTGGTCAAAAATAAAACACGTATGCGCAAAGACCGCGGTCAGAATACCAAGATCGTTGCCACTGTAGGCCCCGCTTGCCGGGAATACGACCAACTCCTCGAATTGGTCAAAGCCGGGGTGGATATCTTCCGCCTCAATTTCAGCCATGGCGACCACAGCGACCACCTCCGCGTGATCCAGCATGTTCAGGCCATCAATCAGGAATTCAAAACCCACATAGGTATTCTCGCCGACTTGCAAGGTCCCAAACTCCGGGTGGGCAAAATTGAAAACAACGCCCTGCCCCTGCAAGCCGGCGATGTGATCACCCTGGTCAATGAAGATGTGCTCGGCACCCGGGAAAAAATTTACATGTCGTACGAGCAATTTGCGGAAGACTGCGAAGTCGGCGAACGTATCCTGATGGACGATGGCAAACTCGTTTTTGAAGTGCTCGCTACCAACAAAGTCGATCAGGTCAAACTCAAATGCCTCCACGGCGGCGTCCTGAGCAGCAACAAAGGCGTCAACCTGCCCGATACCAACATCAAACAACCATCGCTGACCGAAAAAGACCTGACCGACCTCGAGTTTATTCTCACCCAACCGGTCAACTGGATCGCGCTCTCGTTTGTCCGTACGCGAAAAGACGTGGAAGACTTGAAAGAACGCGTGTCTCAAGCCGGGCACCAGGCCAAAATCATGGCTAAAATTGAAAAACCCGAAGCGGTTAAAAACATCCGCAAAATCGTAAAGGCCGCCAACGGTATTATGATTGCCCGCGGCGACCTGGGCGTGGAAATGCCCATGGAGCGTTTGCCCATCACCCAAAAGGAAATTGTCCAGTTGTGCATGCAATTCTCCCGGCCGGTGATCGTCGCCACCCAAATGATGGACAGCATGATCAAAAATCCCTCTCCGACCCGGGCCGAAATCACCGACGTGGCCAATGCCGTGCTCGACGGCGCCGACGCAGTGATGCTCAGCGGTGAAACCTCCGTCGGCGATCACCCGGTGAAGGTGGTGCAAGCCATGACCAGCATTATCGAGGAGGCCGAAAAACACTACTGGCCGCAGATTGAAGCGAAACGCCCGAAACCCGCCACCCGCGCCCGCACCTTCCAAAATGACGTGATCTGTTTCAATGCCTGCCGCGTCGCCGAGGAAATCAGCGCCAAAGGTATTGTCGGTATGACCGTTTCCGGCTACACCGCTTTCAAAATGAGCAGCTACCGGCCCAATTCCCGGATTTTCATTTTCAGCAACGAGCACCACATCCTCAACACCATGAACTTGCTTTGGGGCGTACAATGCTTTTTTTACGATAAATTTTCCTCTACTGACGAAACGATTCAGGACTGCCTGGACATCCTGAAAGACAACGACTACGTGCAAGTAAACGACATCGTGATCAACACCGCCTCCATGCCCATGCACAAACGCGGCTTGACCAACATGTTGAAAGTGACGGTAGTGGAGTAGTACGCCGTACCTTCGGCGGCATGCAATCCTGGCTCCACACGCCCTGCCCGCCGCTCGACCAATTCATCGAGTACTTTTTTCTGTACGAAAACCTGTACACCGATCACCTGCGCGAACGCCTGCTGCCCGACGGTCACATCGAGCTGGTGATCGATCTGCGTGAATCCACCAACTTTTGGTGCGCCGGCGCCGCGTTCGACCGCTTGCAAACTGTCCGGTCGGGCTGGCTCTCCGGCCTGCATCGTCGTTTCATTACCATCGAAGCGGCGCAAGGAGCATCCATGCTGGTGGTGCGTTTCCGGCCGGGCCGGATCGGCGCTTTTTTGACCATGCCGGCGGCTGAAATTGCCGGCCAGGTGGTGCCCCTTGATCTCCTTTGGGGCAGTGCCTTCCGCACGCTGCGCCAGCAATTGTTGGACAGTCCGGAGCCGGCAGCCAAATTTGCCCATATCGAAGCGTTTTTTTTAAAAAAATGGCAACCGGAAAAAGGCTTCCAACCGGTCGTCGATTTTGCCCTGAGCCGCCTGCTCGAGTCAGACACCGGAGCCGGAATCGCTGCGCTTGTGGAAAAAACCGGCTACAGCCACAAACATTTTGTTGCGCTTTTTAACAAACACATCGGCGTTTCGCCCAAGGTATTCAGCCGGATTTTGAAGTTTCAACAGGCAGTGCGCGACTTACAGGCAACCCGAGAGCCCGACTGGGCGCAACTCAGTTTTTCCTGCGGCTACTACGATCAGGCACACTTTATTCACGAATTTCGAAGTTTTTCCGGCTACACGCCCTCCTTTTACCTGGCCAAACGCGGCGACTACCTCAACTACTTGCCCGATGGCGACGAGTAGCCGGGCCTTCCCGGGAGGTAAATTTTTTACAATGCAGCCATCCTGCCGGCGCGTATCTTTGCCGAACAAATTGTTTTTAAAATTGAGTTCGATGAAAAAATTCTGCACCCTGTTTTTCACTATCGCCCCGCTCGTTTGGAGCGCCTGTTCAGCCGGCCGTAAAATACCCTCCGACGATTGGCGCGTCGCCTACAACGTACTCACCAATTCGGAAAACGACGACTACGACGTGTTCGTCATGCGGCCCGATGGCTCCGAAAAACACAATATTACCAGGCACCCCGATGTCGCCTGGACTTACTTCGCCTGGAAAGGCCGCCTCTTTTTTATCAGCGACCGCGATACCTGCCGCCGCTGCTATTTTCTTTATGAAACCGATGCCGAAGGGCGGCACCCTCGCAAGGTGACCGAACTCCAGCTCGAAGATTCCTGGATGAGCAGCCGGCACGACGGCCGCGAGTTGGTAGTTACCGGCCGCATCGGCAAGGAGCTGCGCATGCAACTGTTTTTGGTGGATACCCAAACCGGCGCCTTCCGGCAAATTACCAACGATACCGCCGCCCTGCACCGCGACCCGCTCTTTGCGCCCGATGGCCAAAGCATTGTTTTCGCCTACAAAAAAAACCGCCGCGACCGCCAGCAGATTGAAGAGCTGTACCGCATGAACCCCGATGGCTCGGGCATGCGCCAACTCACCCATTTCCCCACCGCCGACTCCACCGCACCCTGGCACAGCTACCACGCCGGGCCGCCGCGCTGGAACCGGGCCGAAAACTTCATCAGCTACCAATCGTTCCAAAACGGAAAATACAGCCTCTACGCCGTGAGCCCCGATGGCGCCCGCCAGTGGAAACTCACCGACCTGCCGTTGGACGAAGGTTGGCACGACTGGAGTCCCGACGGTCGCTGGCTGTTTGTCGAAACTTTCGACACCGGGCAATCGCAGTTTCACATCCACCGCCTCGACTGGAAAACCAAGGCCCTCGTGCAACTGACCGACACGACATACAAGTATCAGCAGGCGCCGGTGTTGATCTGGAAATAATTCAGACGCCTACCCTGGCCCGCATGCGCCAGTACCACATGCAGCCCCGCGCTGCCAGCATTTTTCCGAAAAAACGAAGTCCGCGCCAGGCCCGCCCGCTCTGCCAGGCCTGGTGCCAGTACACGGCATTGACCGTCCAGCGCACCGCATAGTCGTAATAGGGCCGCGGGTAGCTGCGCGGAAAATCGAGGTCGCGGTCGGTTGTTTCGGCCCAGGAGCGGCCAGGGGCTGCCAAGTGAGCCTCCACTTCTTCGTACAAACCGGTGCCTTTGATCGGGTAGGCGACAGTGATGGTAAACAAGTCGGGGTTCGAAATTTTCAAGTGCCGCACGGTCTCGCGGATGTCGTCTTCCGTTTCACCGGGGTAGCCCAGCATGATAAAGGTGCCGGCCTGCATGCCGGCCTGGCGGGCGGCCTGGATCATGGCGCGCACCTGGCCGACCTCGACGCGGCGGTCCATGGCGTCGATAATGCGCTGGGAGCCGCTTTCGGCGCCGATCCAGACACGGAAACAACCGCAGTCGCGCAGCAACTCCACCATTTCCGGATTGAGCCGGTCGGCGCGGGTAATGCATTCGAAGCGGAGGCGGACCCTCCGGGTTTGCAATTCCTGGTAAAATTCGCGCAGCCAGTTGTGGCTCACCGTGAAAACGTCGTCGACAAACCAGACGAGGTCAAAATCGTAGTGCGCTTGCAGCCATTCCACCTCGTCGGCCACCGCCTGTGGCGAGCGGCGGCGGTAGCTTTGCCCGTACACAGCCGTGCTGCACCAGCGGCAGGTGTACGGGCAACCGCGTTGGGTACTGACGCTGACGGCGCTGTGGCCGTGGGCTTTTTTCCAGGCGTCGAGGTAGCGCTGGAGGTCGATTTTTTGCCGGTTAGGCAAGGGGAGTTCGTCGAGCTGGCGGAGTTTCTCGCGGGGCGCCGTGCGGTGCAGGCTGCCGTCGGGCAGCAGGTAGGCCAAACCGGAAATGCTCTGGAATGCGGAGTGCTGCCTGCCCCGCTCCGGCGGGGGAATGCGGAATGCGGAATTTTTTGATTCCGGGGAAGGGTTGTTTTCGGCTACATTTGGAACCGTTGAGCCCCCGTCCGAAATGTTGAAAAATTCCGCATTCCGCATTCCCCCGCCGGAGCGGGGCAGGCAGTATTCCGCAATCTCGAGCAGTGTTTGTTCCCCTTCGCCAATCACGATCAGGTCGGCGCCACAGCGGAGGTAATCCCCGGCGTTGTGGGTAACATCGGGGCCGCCGAGCACGATCAGGCAGTGGCGCAGTTCGGCGTTTTCCCGCACAAACTGCATGATGGCGATGACGCTGCGTTTGGTCATCAGGTTGGTGTAGAGCGCCAAAATTTGGGGCCGCGATTCGAGCAAGTATTGGTAAAATACCTCCCGGCTGGAGAATGTCGTGTCGAATACGGCATGTTCCACGCCATGCCGGTCCAGCCATGCCGAAAGGTACAGAATGCCCAGAGGGGGATAGGGCTTCATGATGGCCTGTTCTTTGGGGTCGTCGTGTAAAAAGTAGCCGTGGCTGAGCAGGAGCATGGCGTCGGGAGCAGTTGGAAAGTCTGGAAACACCGGGCGGGTATTGGAAGTTTAACAGCGGGCTAGCGCATTTACAGCCCATGTTTTTAAAAATCCTGGCGATCCTGTCGGTAAAAACTACATTTGTCCACGCGAATTTCTGAAAAATGGAAGACAAACAAGCATTCGACGCCCTGGAGGAAGAAAACCGGCGCATGCGCGAGCGCCTGTCGGAGCTGGAAGCCAAATTCGCCAGGCAGCAAAGCCGCCGCAGCCGGCTGGTGCTGTTGGCCGTTCGAATTTTTACTGGAAAGCCCTTGTATAAAAGCGTCAACCAAATGGTCGATGAGTTGTCCGAACGGCGTATCGAGCGGGAAACGATTAAAAAAGTGAGCTACGCCCTGCTGCACCGCCTGACGCGGGTGGGCTTTGTAGCCTTATTAATCGCCTTGGGCCCCCTGGTGTTGGCCGGTCTGCAAACGTATTACCTCAAAAAGCAGAATGAAAAACTGGATGTTCAAAACAAGCGCATTGAGCAGCAAACCTACCTGCAGGAAGCCGAGCGGCGCAGCTCATTGGTGTTTCTGTTCGATAATGTTTTAAATAAAATTGACGAGGAACTCCGGCTCAGCCCGCAGCGGCGCGCGCTGAGCCCGCAACTGATCGGCCGGATCGTGGCGCTCACCAAAGCGCTCAAACCTTACCGTTTTCTGGAGGGCGACAGTATCACCAGCACGATGAGCAGCCCCGAACGCGGGCAGGTGCTGTTGAGCATCCTGGCCAGCAAACTACACCCGAATACCTACGACCAGATTTTCCTGCTGGCCGACTTTTCCTACGCCAGCCTGCAAAACGTCAACCTCGACGGCGCTTACCTGCGCAACATCAACTTGTCGCACGCTGTGCTGGAGTCGGTGTCGCTCACCGGCGCCGACCTGCGGAATGCCAACCTCGAGTCGGCCGAAATCCGCGAAGCCCGGGTATTGGTCACCGGCGCCCAGGCTCAGCCCGCGCGTTTCGATTTTGCCAACTTTCACCAGGCGGTTTTGCAAAACTGCGATTTCAGCGGGAGCAATTTCGAGTATACCAACTTTGCAAAGGCCAGCCTGCGGCAAATCAGCTTCCGCCGATGTTTTTTCAACCAGGCCAAATTTGCCGGCATTTCAGCCGACAGCCTCAACTTCGGCGAGTCCACGTTTTTAAATACCAGCATTTCGCTGGCGCCAAATGGAAAGCAGGTGACTCCCCGTTTTCAATGGGCCGACATCCGGCTCGACACAGCCAGCTACCGGCAGTTGCGGCAGTTGCCGGCGCCCGGGTTGCCGGCGCTCGACACGGCGGCGCGCAAGTTTCTCATAAAACGCGATACCTTTTACCTCGACGATAAAAAGCCGGTAGTGGTAGCCGATTCCGTGGAACTCTTTGGCACCCGGCAGCGGGAACGGTGAGCCGTTTCAAGAGCGCTGCGGACAAAAAAAAAGGCCATCGACGTATTGCACGCCGATGACCCAAAACCCCAAAAACCAAATGAAAACAATCTTCCTATTTTTTGTCTGTCCCGGCTCTTCTGCTCAAGACAACCTTAAGACAACCTATAACAGCAAAGGTCACGCCGAAGGTCACAGCCCGTTGGGAAGCCAACCGGGCGGTTTAGCCGGCGTTAACAGTTTTTGACGGTTTTTGCCGGAATCGGGCGCTGAAACGAAAACTTTGACCGCGGCGCCCCTGGTTTTCTACCTTTACGTTTGAATTTTGTTAACCCCTGGGGGCGACCCTCGCAGTCACCCTCGGCGAGCCAGCATGGGGGGCGACCGCGGGGGCAAAAAACAAATGGCATGTCGAACGTATTACTTTTCAACCCGCGCAGCGCGCCGTCCAAACACCGGGTGCCGAACAGCATTCTGCAAGTAGCGGCGTCGGTGTACGGGCAGCGCGATATCGGGCTGATCGACGGAAACCTGGAGCGCGACGCCTGGGCTGCTGTCGAGCGGCATTTGCAAACCGGGAAATACCGCTACTTCGGCTGCACGGTGATGCCCGGGCCGCAGCTGCGGCAGGCCGTTCCGATTTCCCGGCGTATCCGGGAGCGCTTCCCGGAGGTGACCATTATCTGGGGCGGCTATTTTGCCAGCAACCAGTACCAAGTGGTGCTGGAGAGCGGCTATGTCGACTTTGTGGTGTACGGCCCCGGCGACCGCGCTTTCCCCGCCCTGCTCGATGCCCTCGACCAGGGACAACCCTACGAGTTTATTCCCAACCTGATTTGGAAAACGCCGGAAGGCGCGATCATCAAAAATTCGAAAGAATCCCTGCTCGATCAGGATGCGCTGCCGCAATTGCCCTACGATTTCCTCGACCGGCAATACCCCATGGAGCGCTACCTCAACCCTACTTTTCTGGGGCGGCGGACGCTGGCTTACCACAGCAGCATGGGCTGCCCGTTCAAATGTTCGTTTTGCGCCGTTGTGCCGATTTACGAGGCGCGCTGGCGCGGCAAATCAGCCGAAACGATTTACCGGGATGTGCGCTATGTGAAGGAAAAATGGGGCGCCGACAGCATCGAGTTTCACGACAACAATTTTTTTGTCAGCGAAAAACGGGTGCGCGCTTTTTCCGAATTGATGTTGCCGGAAAACATGGCCTGGTGGGGAGAGGGCCGCATCGACACCATCGACCAGTACTCCGACGACAGCCTGCGGCTGATGCGCCGCGCTGGCTGCCGTATGATCTTTTTCGGCGCTGAAACCGGCAACGACGCCTTGCTCAAACAAATGGACAAGGGAGGTAAACAAACCGGGCGGCAAATCCTGGAATTTGCCGCCCGGATGCAACAATTTGACATTATTCCGGAGTATTCTTTCGTGCTGGGCTTGCCGGCCGACAGTCCCGAACAGGTGTGGGCGCAAATAGAGGAAGACATTGCATTTATCCAGGCTGTCAAACGCGCCAACCCCGCCACTGAAATTATCATTTACCTCTACTCGCCGGTGCCTACGGAAGGCTCCGATTTGTACGAGCGCATCACCCGCGCGGGTTTTCGTTTTCCGCAGCGGCTCGACGACTGGCTTTCGCCGCAATGGGAGTCGTTCGACCTGCGCCGCAACCCGCTCACGCCCTGGCTCACTTCAGCTATGGTCGACCACATCCACAATTTTGAAACCGTGCTGCACGCTCGGTTTCCCACGATTTCCGATACCAAACTTACCCCGGTGCAACGCCGGGTGATCAGCGGCTTGGCCGGCCTGCGGTACCAGTCCGGCTTTTTTCATTTTCCTTATGAGCTAAAAGTGTTGCAGAAGTTCTGGCTGCGGTACCGGCAACCGGAGTTGGAGGGGATGTGACCAACCTTAATCTGGCTCAAAGCCCAACACTATATTAAACTTGGCAAATTCCGACCACTTGGCGCCCGAATTGATCAGCGAAGGTTTGTCGAAGCCGAAGCCATAGTCGAAACCCAGCGTACCGAACATGGGCAGGAACACGCGCAGGCCGAAGCCGGCGGAACGCCGCAGGTCGAAGGGGTTGAAATCGCGGGCGTCGCGCCAGGCATTGCCGCCCTGGGCGAAGGCTGTGATGAAGATCGTGCTTTGCGGATTGAGCGAAATCGGATAGCGCAGTTCGACGGTGTATTTGTTGAACACGCCCGCGCCGCCGGGGAAAGGCGACATGATGTCGGCTACCTCGTACCCGCGCATGCTGATGATGTCGCGGCCGTTGAGGCCGAAATTCTGGTTGTTCAGGCCATCGCCGCCGAGTTCGAAACGCTCGAAGGGGCTGAGTCCGGTTTTTTTCGACCATTGATCGAGGATGCCAATTTTGGCCTGGGTTTTCAGCACCAGTTTACCCACCAGGGTGGTGTACCACTCGGCGTCGATGCGCCATTTGACATACTCGATGTAGCGGTAAATGTCCTGCACCGGGCTGTTTTCATAGAACGATTTGTCTTTGAACCAGGAGTACGGCGGCGTAGCCTGCACGGTGAGCGAGAGCAGCGAGCCGGCTTTTGGGAAAATGGGGTCGTTGATGCTGTTGCGGGCCAAGGTGAGGCCGAGGTTGTAGTTGTGGTATTTGCCGGCGGTGACGACGCGGCCCAGGTCGTCGCGGAAGCCGGTCCAGTTGTTCAGGCGCAGGGTTTGGATATCGAGGTTGGCGCGGAAAATAAAGTTGTCGTCGGGCCATTTGAGGCGGGTGCCGAAGCCGACGGAGCCCTGCAATATATCGAGGCGCTGGTAGGTGGAGGCGCCTTCGAAACCGTAGGCGAAGCGGTTGTAAAAGCCGGCCACGGTAAGCGAGTTGGGTTTTTTGCCGCCCAGCCAGGGTTCGGTGAAGGAGGCGTTATACGACTGGAAGTTCTGGCCCGAAGTCTGGCCGCGCACGCTGAAGCGCTGGCCGTCGCCTTGCGGCAGCGGGTTCCAGGTTTCTTTGTTGCTGATGTTGCGGAGCGAAAAGTTGTTGAATGTGACGCCCAGGGTGCCGATCACCCCGCCGCGGCTGAAGGCCGTGCTGGGCTGGTAACCGGCAGAAAGTTCGAGCTGGTCGGAGGGCTTTTCCTCCACCACATACTCGATGTCGACCGTGCCGCGGTCGGGGTTGACCGGGGTGTTGATCTGCATGGTTTCGGGGTTGAAATAGCCGAGGTTGACGATCTGGCGCTGGGAACGGATGATGTCGGAGCGGCTGAATTTTTCGCCCGGACGGGTAAACAACTCCCGGCGGATGACGTGCTCGTGCGTGCGGTCGTTGCCTTTGATAACGACCCGGTCGATGGTGGCCTGCGGACCCTCGTAGATGCGGATTTCGAGGTCGATGGAATCGCCGGTAATTGCTGTTTCCACCGGATCGACGCGGAAAAACAGGTAGCCGTTGTCGAGGTAGAGCGAGGAAATGTCGCGGCCGTCCTGGCTGAATTGCAGGCGGGTATCGAGCAGTTCCTGGTTATAAATATCGCCTTTGTTGATGCCGAGCACCTGATTGAGGAAAGCCTCCTCATAAATGGTCTGGCCTTTCCAGCTGATGTTGCGGAAATAGTAGCGGTTGCCCTCGGAAATGTTGATTTGCACCATCACCTCGCCTTTGGCGTTGCGGTATACCGTATCGCTGACGATGCGGGCGTCGCGGAAGCCGATGGTGTTGTAGTAGGCTTCGATGGCGTGTTTGTCTTCCTCGTAGTCGTTGCGCACCAGTTTTGATTTTTTGAAAATCTTGCGCTTGCGGGCCGTGTTTTTCATCTGCTTGCGCAGGGTTTTGGCCTTCACAGTGGTGTTGCCGGTGAAGCGGATGTCGCGGATTTTCACGCGTTTACCCGGCTCCACCACAAATTCGAGTTTCACGGCATTATTGGCCCGCTCGTCGGGCGAAGCGAGGATGGTCACCTGCGCATTGAGGTAGCCTTTTTCAATAAAATACGCTTCGAGGCCGTATTTCAGCGAAGCTTTCACATTTTCCGTCAGGATGGCCCCTTTCTGGATAAACTTGTTGACCACGCCGTTCAAGTCGTCGTGTTTGTTTTTTTTGACCCCGGTATACGAGTGGCGGGTATAGCGCGGGAGTTCCTGGACGGCGATTTCGAGAAAAATCACGTCGCCCTGCACCCGCTCTTTCAACACCTGCACATCAGTGAACAGGCGCAGGTTCCACAGCGCCTGCACGGCCTTGGTGATGCCGGCGCCCGGAATGCGCATTTTGTTGCCGATGCGCAAGCCCGAAATGGCGATCAGGGCCTGCGGGTCGGAGAATTGCGCGCCGGTGACGCGGATGCCGCCGATCTCATAGTCTTTCGGTTGTTCGTACGACATGACGGGGGGCAGGGTATCCGTGGCAGGCGCCGGGGGCGTAGGGGTGGTTTGCGCTGGAAGGCTGGTGGCGCCGGCCAGCAGTATCAGGAAGCCGAAAATGGGCAATTTCATGGACATCAGTTAAGGTGTTTTGAACAGGGGTTTAGGGGCGCGGACCTTGGGTTTCGCGGATGAGGAGCTGCAGATTGGGGCAATGCTCGTACAGTGGCCCGATGGAGAAATAGGTTTTTTTCATTTTGTCGAGCACCCAGCGCTCCACGTACTCGCCTTTCTTCTGGTCGAGCGCGGCCGATTGGATTTTGTTGTAATCCTGCTGCAAATCGGCCCGGTGGGGCTTGGAGCGGCTCTGGAGTTGGACGAGGCGGAAGTGCCGCGTACCGTCCTGTGCGCGAAAGGGCACGGGTTCGGTGACCTCGCCCGGGCTAAGGCCGTCGATGGCGAAAAAGATATTGGTGTCGAGGTCGGCTACTTCGAAAAATGTGTTGCCGGTGCGGGGGTTGGCTACGCGGCCGTCGTTGTTGTAGCTGGGCGTGTTTTTGTCGCCGAAAATTTTGACGGCGGCGCTGAAGGTCAGGTTGTTGCTGAGGATGAGCTGGCGGATGGAGTCGAGTTTGTTTTCGGCGCGCTCGAGGTCGGCGTCGGTGATTTCGGGTTTGATGAGGATGTGGCGGGCGTGCAGGAGGTTGCCGCGGCGTTCGAGCAGTTGAATGATGTGGAAACCGAACTCGGTTTCGATGACCGGGCTGATCTGGTCGGTTTCGAGTTTGTAGGCTGCGGCTTCGAATTCGGGTACGAAACTGCCGCGTTTTTGCCAGCCGAGGTCGCCGCCGTTGGAGCCGCTGCCGGGGTCGTCGCTGTATTTTTTGGCCAGGTCGGCAAAATTTTCAGCGCCCTCGACAATCCGCTGGCGGTATTCCTCAATGCGGGCGCGGGCTTTAGCTTTTTCCTCATCGTTGACCTGCGGGCGGTACACCAGTTCGCGCACTTCCACCTCGGAGTTGAAATAGGGCAGCGAGTCGGCCGGAATGGCGTCGAAAAAGGCGCGCACTTCTGAGGGCGTGATGGTCGCTTTTTGGGTGATCTGGGCTTGCATGCGTTCGGCCAGGAGCTGGCCGCGCATGTCTTCGCGCATCTGGTCTTTGATTTCATTGACCGACTGGCCGTAGTATTCTTCGATGGCCTGGTCGTCCTGGTTGAAATACACGCGCAGGCGTTCAATGCGGGCGTCGAGTTGATTTTCCACCTCATCGTCGCGCACCTGCACAGAGTCGAGTTTGGCTTGGTTGACGAGCAGTTTTTGCACGAGCAGGTTTTGCAAGACCACGCAGGCATAATCGTCGGGCACCGTTTGTTGTTGCTGGCGGGCGTAGGCGAGTTGCTCTTGCACGCTGCTGAGCAGGATAATTTCGCTGCCCACGGTAGCGACCACTTTGTCGATGACAGCCCGCTCGGTTTGCGCGCGCAGGAGGGTGGGCAGCAGGAGGGCAACAGCGGCCAGCAAGAGAGGCCTGCGGGTAAATTCGGAAAGCATTATTTTTTTAACGGTCATTGTACGATTTGAATATTCTCGCGGCGGAGTTCCTGTTGGTAGAGGTCTTCCTTCCAGCGTTCGAGCAGTTCGAGTTTGCGTTTGTGCAGGATTACCTTGGTTGCTTGTTCGCGGACGTACTCGAAGGGGGCGGTTTCCTTGCCTTTCACCGTTTCCAGTACGCGGTAGTAGTACCGGAAATCGCCGTCGCTGAGGGTGCCTTCTTTGCGGGAAGTCACGTTGTCGGAAGTTAACGTTCCTTTGGGCAAAAGTGCGGCCACCTCTTCCAGTTTGTACCATTTTTCGGTGCTGAGCAGGGCCAGGGGGGCCCATTGTTTGGCAAAGGCGCGGAGGCGCGCCTCGTCGGCGGGTTTGCGGCTGTACCAGAGTTTGTTGAGTTCGGTTTGCGGGGCGTTGAGCGGGAGTTTCAGCAGTTGGAATTTCAGGATGGTGCTTTCGAGTTGAAACTGGTCGGTGTTGCTTTCGTAATACTGGCGCAGTTCGGTTTCCGACACTGTACTGTCGAGTTTTTCCGAAATAATCTGCTCCTCGTAGTTGAAGCGCACCAGGCTGGCGCGGTAGTCGCGCACGAGTTTGTCGATGTTCAGGTCTTTGGGGATGTTGCGTTCGGCTTCGTACATGAGCAATTGGTCGCGCACCCAGCGCTGCACATAGGCCGTGACCATGAGCACACTGTCGTTGGGCGGCGTGTCCTCGGGCACAATACCGTCCAGCTCGGAGCGGTACAAACTTTTGTTGTACACCTTGGCCAGCAGGCGGTCGCCTTCACGCGGCGGGTTGTCGGCATCGCCGCAACGCCAGGCCGCCGTAGCGAGTGCGAGCAGGGTAAAAGTAAAAATGAGCGTACGCAACATGTCGGGGAAAAACGTGGCCGGACGCCGATATGGCGCCCGGCAGCGCGCAAATTTACTGTAAAAAGCCGTACTGCCAGCTGCCCCCTGCAACTGTGCTTGTAATTCGGCCGAAAAACCGGGCCAGCAACTCAAATAACCAATGATATTTGTCATAATCCAGGCTGAAATACAGGTTCGGACCCACTGATTCCGGCGGCGGAATTTTGCGGCATGTCCTTCCAAACGATTATCGAACCCTTCCGGATCAAGTCGGTCGAGCCCATCCGCATGACCACCCCCGACGAGCGCGCGCATTTTTTACGCGAAGCGCACTACAACCCCTTCCTGCTGCCTTCCGACAAGGTGCTCATCGACTTGCTCACCGACTCGGGCACCTCCGCCATGAGCAGCCGGCAATGGGCCGCGCTCATGCTGGGCGACGAATCGTACGCCGGCGCCAAAAGCTGGGAGCGTTTTTACGAGGAAGTGAACGAGCTCACCGGCATGCCGCACATTTTGCCCACGCACCAGGGCCGCGCCGCCGAGCGCATCCTGTACGGCCACCTGGGCGGCCCCGGCAAGTATTTTTTCAGCAACACCCACTTCGACACCACGCGTGCCAATATCGAGTTTTCGGGCAGCACAGCTATCGACCTGCCTTGCCCTGAAGCGCGCGATTTCGACTCCCCGGCGCCGTTCAAAGGCAACATGGACGCCGAAGCCCTGCGCCAACAAATCAAGTTGGTGGGCCCGCAAAATGTGGCTGCCGTTATCCTGACGGTGACCAACAACAGCGGCGGCGGCCAACCCGTGAGCCTGGCCAATGCCCGCGCAGTGTCGGGTATCTGCCGGCAACACGGCATCCCCTTTGTGCTCGATTGCTGCCGCATCGCCGAAAACGCCTATTTCATCCGGCACGGCGAGCCGGCCTGCGCCCACTTGTCGTACCGCGAAATCGCCCAGGAAATGTTTGCCCTGGCCGATGCGGCCGTAATGAGCATCAAAAAAGACGGCCTGGTGAACATGGGCGGCTTTCTGGCCTTGCGCGACCATGCACTTTCGGAGGCCTGCACCAACCTGCTCATCATCACGGAGGGTTTCGCTACTTATGGCGGCTTGTCGGGGCGCGACATGGAAGCTATCGCCGTAGGCCTGGAGGAAGTGTTCGAAGCCGACTATCTGCACTACCGCATCCGCAGCACGGCTTACCTGGGCGAAAAAATCCGGGCGCTGGGCGTGCCGGTTATTTACCCGATCGGCGGGCATGCCGTGTATGTCGACGCCAAACGGCTCTACCCGCAAATTCCACCGGAAGCATTTCCCGGTCAGGCGCTGGTGTGCGCCCTTTATCAGCTGGGGGGCGTGCGCTCGGTGGAGGTGGGCTCGGTGATGTTCGGCAAATACGACGCGGCGGGCGGTTTTGTGCCTGCGTCGCAGGAACTCGTGCGCCTGGCCCTGCCCCGGCGTGTGTACACGCAGAGCCACCTGGACTACGTGGGCGAGGTGTTCGAGCAAATTTTCCGGGAGCGGGAGCAAGCGCGGGGGTGCCGCATTGTGTGGGAACCGCCTTTTTTGCGGCACTTTACGGCGCAGTTTGAGCCGTTGGCCTTGTAAACTAAAGATTTAGAGTGGGTGTACACTTTTCAAATTTGACCTAACGAGCGGCCGCTTTGAAGTCAAAAGTTCAATTTGAAAAGT
>CAZVZH010000021.1:27184-34541 GCA_964630705.1 uncultured Saprospiraceae bacterium
AAAAGTTCAATTTGAAAAGTATGGTTCATCCCACATGCCGGCACCTTGCCAAGCTACTGCCGCCGGTATTCGTGCGAAAAACAATCGGCGCAACGTTCGTGCACGTGCAGCCGGGAGGCATCGTACCAAACGGCGCGTTCATCCCATTGGGAAAAGCGCAGGTAGCGGTTGGTATTCAAAAACGAGTCGGGCCGTATTTCCAGGTCGTACTGCGATTCGAACACCAGGGAGTCGTTTTCAAATTCGCGGTAAAAAAAATCGTCGATCTCCAGCCTGCGGGTAGTGCCCGTGCTGTCGGGCGTGATCGTCCAACCGCCGAAGCCGCCGACGGATTTTTCCCAAATCCAGGTTCCTTGCAGGCCTTCGGGAGCGGGGCAACCATTGTTTTTATGGCAGGCGGTGAGCAAAAGGGCCAGGCTGAGGCTGCGGGCAATGTTTTGATAAAAATTCATCTGTCGGGTATTTTAGTTGCCAGACAGGTATTCTCCCGGCAAGCGTTGGCATGGCTGCCTCCAGCGCAGGGGGTCAGGCCCGGTCACAACGTTCGATCGGCGAACAGTTGTCGAGCAGGATATTGCCGCGGTAGTGAAACAGCGCCCCCGGGGCGTAATAGGCCTCGAAAGTGATGTAACGCATCTCGTGGTTGGGTACGAACTGGAATTTATATTCCTTCCAGCCGGTATGGTCAATCAGGGCCGAGCTGGCCAGCAGTTGTTGTTTGTTTTTACCGGCGCTGCCCCAGATGCGCAATCGGGTCGGGTGGTTGTAGCCCACGTAGTCGGGGGCGTGGGCGAGGAAAATTTTGAAGGTATAGCAGGTGCCGGATTTTAGGGCTTGAGGCAGGCGCTGGGCGATGTCTTCGCGGGTGCCGTCTTCGCGGGTGACGAGCGCCACGCAGCTATTGCCGTCGTGAGGCGCGGCCTGTACGCCCCAAGCGCCGGGCATGATGTCGGGCGTGCTGTCGAGGGTGTAGGAGGCCCAGCCTTCGGGGCAAGCGGAGGCGCGGGGGAAATCTTCGAACGAGGGGTTTTGGAGGTGGATTTTGCCATCGGGTTGCTGGCCGGCGGGTGTGGTCCAGCAGAGGGCAAAGAGGGGGAGCAGCACAAGGCTTTGAAGTTTCATCGTGCGGTACGGGTTGAGTTTGCTGGACAAAGGACGGGTATTTTCCAGTTTTGCAGGGGCTGGCGGGCATATTTCCAATCGGTGGGCAGCAGTTTTTATCAGAAAATCGGCACCTTTGCCGGCCTTTGCCGTCAATGCTAAGAATTTAGAGGGAATGCACACTTATCAAATTGGACTTTTCAAATTGGACTTTTGACTTTTTTTTGAACATCGCGAGTAGGGGCGTTTTATTAAGTCAAAAGTCAAATTTGAAAAGTTTAATTGAAAAGTTTTAAAACCTTCCGGTCCTTGAATCTGACGACATTAGGGCAACCATACCACAACAACTACTATGTCGCGCACCAAACCCACTTATCTGTATGCCATCCTGAGCGTGGCGATGGTTTTGTTCATGGTCGGATTTTTTGCCCTCCTGGTGTTGCACGGCCAGCGGCTGGTGGATTTGTTTAAGGAAAAAGTGGACGTTTGGCTGGAACTGCGCCCCGAAACCCCGCAGGAGGATATTGCCCGCATCATCCGGCAAGTGCGCAACGAACCCTTCGTCAAAGCCGAAACCGTCAACTACATCACCCGCGAACAGGCGGCCGCCATCATGCGGCAAGACCTCGGCGACGAAAGCCTGATGGAAGACATTCCCAACCTCATGCGCGATGTGGTGCGCTTCAACGTGGAAGCCCGTTTTTTTCAGGAAGACAGCCTGCGCGCCTGGCGCGAACAACTCAAACAAGACACCTTGGTGGCCGAACTTTATGTGGAAGCGGCCAACACCGGCAATATCGGTCGCAACATTGAAAATATCGGCTGGCTCGCGCTCGGCCTGGGTTTTTTACTCATCTTTGCGGCCATCACGCTCATTCACAATACCATCCGCCTGGCCCTGTACGCCAACCGTTTCCTGATCAAAAACCAGGAGTTGGTAGGCGCCTCCTGGTCGTTTATCAGCCGCCCGTACATCCGCCGCGGCCTCCTCAACGGCTTGTGGAGCGCCTTGGTGGCCATCGCTTTGCTCATCAGCCTGATCTATTGGGCCCAGAGCCGGATGCCGGAACTCGAACACCTCGAAGACCTCAACGGCGTCCTGATGATTTTTACCGGTCTGGTCGCGCTCGGCGTGCTGATCTCGGGCCTGAGCAGCTTCCTGGTGGTGAACAAGTTTTTGCGCATGCGCGTGGATGATTTGTATTGATTGCAAGTTCTCAGCAGTGATGAAAGCCATTTTTCAACTTAAATCACTTGGCGTGTTATGAAAAAAAACAAAATTTATCAGGGAGATGCGCTTGAATTGATTCACGAGTTGCCTGATGAAAGTATTGATTTGGTAGTGTGCGATGGTCCTTATGGTGTCACTGCTAATGATTGGGATCGGATCAATAATATTCAGGAGTATAACTTCAATTTGATTAAACTTTTCTCTCGAATTCTAAAGCCCGGGGGAGCGCTCTATCTTTTTGGCAAAGACGACTGTATTGATTTTATTGACTATCGTCCGTACTTGCAATTAAACGCTAAAATTGTTTGGTATCAACCTAGTCGGCTAGCACAAGGGCGAACAAACTTTACCAACAATTATGACCTGATTTGTTATTTCTCCAAGGGAAAAGTGCAAGCCTTCAATTTGGACGATATCAGGGTTCCCCAATTGGTTGAGTTGGAACATCGCTTACGGTGTGAACGGGTTCCCTCTGTTACAAACGGGCAATATGGTAAAACGAAGTTCAATGAAGATGGGAAGAATCCTGGTGATGTTTGGGGAGATATCAAACAATTGACCTACAAGTCTAAGGAGCTAATCAGTAGAGAACTTTTAAATACTATCCAGAAGCCGGAAAAACTAATTGAACGCATAGTCAAAGCTAGTTCTAACGAAGGCGATTTAGTTCTTGATCCCTTTGCGGGCGCAGGAACAACGCTGGCTGTTTGTAAAAAACTGAAAAGAAATTTCATTGGATTTGAATTGAATCCCGATTATGTCGATTTGATAAAAAAGCGAATAGATAAAATCGAAAAAGAGCAAGCCTACATGCTTTTTTCATGAAGAAAGAAATCATTCGCCAAATCATTTCGCTTATAGTAAAGGCCCAAGATCTGGCGCTAAAAATTGGCATTCCAAATATTCTGCAACCCGGCCTAGTCAAGGAAATGATTGTTGCAGATTTATTAGGGCATGAGATAATTCAGTCTAAACGCGATGCGGATGCATTTGATCCAAATGACCCTTCGAGAAAATTTGAATATTTAACCTGTTACGAAGGCGGCTCCGGCCAATTAGATCGAATGTTTAAATCTCCTCCAGAGAAACGAGAGGAGTCACTAAGGCGAATCACCCGCAATACGCAAGTTTATTTGGCAATTTTTTACCCAAACTCCTTGAGCGTAAAAACAATTTATGCAATTTCCCCCGCTGTTTTGCTTCAGGAAACAGAACGCCAGTTAGATCGAAGTCAAAACGATATTTCCCATGTTGGATTTACTGAAAACTGGGCTAGTGAATTTGGAAAATTAGTTTACTCAGATAAAAAAAGATAATGGCAAAAAAAACACCCAAACGCGCCCCGGTACCCCCACCCGCCAAACGCAGCGCCCCGGCTCCCTCCCGCCGTAAAGAAGCGTCCGAAAGCCTGTTCAGCGCTGGCAGCGACACCTTTATTTTTGACCGGCAAAACTTCATCTGGATGGGTGCAGGACTGGCGCTGGTACTGCTCGGCCTGCTGGCTATGGCCGGCGGCGCCATGCCCGACCCGAACACCTGGGACCCGGACCTCATCTACAGCTTCCGCCGGATCACCCTGGCGCCCATCCTGATGGTGGCGGGCTTCGTCGTCATCATTTTCGGTATTTTTAAAACAGCGCCTTCGGAGTCCGAAACGGCGGTGGAAAGCGATAAAGACGCAGTGGCATGAGTTTATTGCAGGCCATTGTGCTGGCGATTATCGAAGGGCTGACCGAGTTTTTACCCGTGTCGTCCACGGGGCACATGATTATCGGCTCTACCATCATGGGCATAGCCGCCCACCCCTTTGTCAAAGTATTTACCGTGGCGATTCAGTTCGGCGCCATCTTGTCGGTGCTGGTGCTCTACTGGCGGCGGTTTTTTCAAAATTTCGACTTTTACCTGAAACTGCTGGTGGCGTTTTTGCCGGCTGTCGTATTCGGTTTGTTGTTTAAAAAAGTGATCGACCGGCTGCTGGAAAACATTGCAGTGGTCGGCCTGGCCCTGGTTGCCGGCGGCGTCGTGTTTTTACTACTCGACAATTTTTTCAAACGCCGCAGCCAAAACGACACCGGCATGCACGACGTGACCCTGGCCCGGGCACTGAAAATCGGCTTGTTCCAGGTGATCGCCATGGTGCCCGGTGTCAGCCGTTCGGCAGCGACCATTATCGGCGGGCTTACGCAACAGCTCTCGCCCCGCACGGCGGCCGAATTTTCCTTTTTCCTGGCGGTACCCACCATGTTTGCCGCCACCTGCAAGTCGCTCTGGGATTACGTCAAAGATGGTGGCGCGCCGTTTACCGGCCAGGAAATCATGCTGCTGGCCGTCGGCAACGTCGTCGGCTTCGTCGTAGCCCTAATTGCTATCAAAGCATTTATTCAGTATTTGACCAACCACGGCTTCAAAGTTTTCGGGTACTACCGGATTGCGGTAGGCCTCATCATCCTGGCGCTTTGGGCGGCGGGGTATTTCAAAGGGGTGGATGTGGGGGCTTTTTGACAAGGGCTTCGAATAAATTCGCGTATTTTTGCAAAAAATTGAGCACCATGGTGTTGAATGAACATATCGAGGTGAATGCGGCTGTAATGGCCGGCAAACCGGTAATCCGCGGTACCCGAATAACCGTCGAGCAAATACTGGAAGACCTTGCCGCCGGCGATACGCCTGAAGATTTGCTCCAGGCCTATCCACGCCTGAAAAAAGAACACATCCTGGCGGCCTTGGCTTATGCCGCCCGGGTTTTAAAAAATGAAACAATCGTCGAGGTTGCTGCATGAAGTTTGTAGCCGATGAAGGAGTGGACGCACGGCTGGTCAGGCAGTTGCGCGCACTCGGACACGATGTCTGGTATTTTGCAGAATCAGGTCAGCGTACTGCCGATGCTGATATTTTACAAACAGCAATCGAGGGTGCGCGAATTTTGATCACGCGCGATAAAGATTTCGGCGAGTTGATCTTCAAAAAACAGTTGTTGCATATCGGAGTCATCCTGCTCCGGTTAGAAAAACTTCCCACCTCCATTCGTATCGAACAAACGCTCGCGTTTATCGAAAGCGCCCGTGAACAACTGGCTGGTCAATTTGCCGTACTCACGCCCGGCGCCGCCCGCATCCGGCCATTAGAACACAACTTATGAAACAACTCATCGAATGCGTCCCCAACTTCTCCGAGGGCCGCGACCCGAACATCATCCGCCAAATCACCGACGTTATCGAACGCGTCGAAGGCGTCAAACTGCTCGACGTCGACCCCGGCCGGGCCACCAACCGAACCGTCGTCACCTTCGTCGGCGAACCCGCACCCGTCGTAGAAGCCGCTTTCCAGGCCATGCGAAAGGCTTGCGAACTGATCGACATGCGCCGGCACCAGGGCGAGCATCCGCGCATGGGCGCTACCGACGTGTGCCCGCTCATCCCCGTGAGCAATATCAGCATGGAAGAAACGGCCGAATGGGCCCGCCGCCTGGCCGAACGCGCCGGCCGCGAGCTCGATCTGCCCATCTATCTCTACGAATCGGCGGCCAGCCGGCCCGAACGCCGCAACCTCGCTACCATCCGCGCCGGCGAATACGAAGCCCTGGCCGACAAACTGACCAAGCCCGAGTGGAAACCCGACTTCGGTCCCGCGCAATTCAACGCCCGCAGCGGCGCCACGGCCGTCGGCGCGCGCGATTTCCTCATCGCTTACAACATCAACCTCAACACCACCTCCACCCGCCGCGCCAACTCCGTGGCCTTCGATGTGCGCGAAATCGGCCGCGTCGTCACCGACCCCGCCACCGGCAAACCGCTCGCCGGTCCCGACGGCGAACCGCAGCGCCAGCCCGGCACCCTGCAGGGCGTAAAAGCCATCGGCTGGTTCATCGAGGAGTACGGCATCGCCCAGATTTCGATGAACATCACCGACATCCGCAGCACGCCGCTGCACCGCGCGTTCGAGGAGTGTCACCGCAGCGCCGACCGCCGGGGCATGCGCGTGACCGGCTCCGAACTGGTGGGCCTGGTGCCCCTCCGGGTGCTGCTCGACGCGGGCAAGTATTTTTTACAAAAACAAGAGCGCAGCGCCGGCGTCAGCGAGGCCGAACTGATCAAAATTGCCGTCAAATCCATGGGACTCGACGAGCTCGCGCCCTTCGATCCGCAGCAAAAAATCATTGAATATAATATTGCCAAAGACGACCCCGAAACGGCCAGACAACTGGTGCGCAAAGACCTGCGCGCCTTCGCCGACGAAACGGCCAGTGAAAGCGTCGCCCCTGGCGGGGGCTCGGTGAGCGCCTACGTGGGCGCGCTCGGCGTGTCGCTGGCGACCATGGTGGCCAACCTCAGCGCCCACAAACGGGGCTGGGATGAGCGCTGGGCCGAGTTCTCCGACGCCGCCGAACGCGGCCAGGCCATCAAAGATGCCCTGATTCGCGCCGTCGACGAAGACACGGCTGCTTTCAACGCCATCATGGCCGCGTTCGGGCTGCCCAAGGGTTCGCCTGAAGAAAAATCCGCCCGCAAAGCCGCCATCGAAGCCGCTACCGTGCAAGCCACCGAGGTGCCCCTGCGTGTCGCGCGACTGGGCCTGGAAAGTTTTCCGCTCATCCGCCAGATGGTCGACACCGGCAATCCAAATTCCATCACCGACGCCGGCGTGGGCGCCCTCTGCGCCCGGGCGGCTGTGCTCGGCGCCGCACTCAACGCCAAGGTGAATGCCAAGGATTTGAATGATCGGGCCTATGCCGAAAAAGCGATTGCCGAAGCCGACGCAGCTATGGCGGAAGCCAGCCGCTTGGAAGCGGAGATTTTGGCGGTAGTGCGCGAAAAAATGGGGGTGTAAAGAGCGGTGCGGAGCAGATGTACCCGACGGGAAATTTTCCTAAAAAACATTTCCGTCGGGTACATCTGCTCCGCACCTATGAAGTATTTGAAACCCTGCACGACCCTAAACTGGACATCGATATCCCCCCCCTGACAGAAGTGTTCTCCTGACGGCGCCTTTCCGCCACCTTTTCCGGTTTTTCTACCAGCGTCCTGC
>CAZVZH010000022.1:0-12898 GCA_964630705.1 uncultured Saprospiraceae bacterium
TTCTGGTTGGAGGGTTTCTGGTTGGAGGGTTTCTGGTTGGAGGGTTTCTGGTTAGAGGGGTTCTGGTTGGAGGGGTTCTGGTTGCTGGTTTCTGGTTGGAGGTTGCTGGTTGGAGGATTATTTTACTGGTTGGATTTTGGCGGTTCGGAAGCCGAGGTTGATGAGTTCGGGCAGCATTTTTTCGGCTTCGGCGCGGGTGGCCAATTTGCCGGTGTAGTAGTGGTATTGCCCCCCGGAATACTCTTCCGATACTTCGCTGAGCAGGCTGAGGTTGCCGGTGTTTTTATCCAAACGCGAATTCCAGCTCATCAGATAAATGCGGTAGGCGCCGGTGCTGTGGTATACCTGGATGGGGATTTCGTCGGCATAGCGGTCGGAAGGTTTGGAGCCGGGTTGGGCGGGTGGGGTAGCGGGCGAAGCGGCGGCTGATTTTTTATCCGGGGCCGGCTCGGGCGGAGCGGCTGTTTTGGCGCTTACGGGCACAGCTTGCGGCGAAGCGGGGCCTTTGGCGACCCAAGGCCGGCCAGCCGGCGATTTGCGGGCGGCGAGTTCCTGGCCTTCCATTTTGGCTTTGTAGGCGCGGAAGGCTTCAAAAATTACGTCGGCCATTTGAAACTGGCCTTCTTCGGAAGCGATGAAGGCCTCTTCGTCGCGGTTGGTCAAAAATCCGGCTTCGACCAGCACGGAGGGCATGGCCGTTTGGTGCAGCACGATAAACCCGGCCTGTTTGACGCCGCGATCGTAGCGGTTCGCCATTTTTTTGGAAAACTGCTGCACGAAACTGGCGAACAAAATACTCTGCTCCAGGTAGGCGCTTTGCAGCACACTGCCGAAAATATGGGCTTCCGAGCTGTTCGGATCGTATCCGGCATAGTTTTTCTGGTAATTGTCTTCGAGGGCAATGACGGCGTTTTCGCGTTTGGCGACCTCCAGGTTCGATTGGGCGGTGTGCAAGCCCATCACGTAGGTTTCCACACCTTTTACACTGGATACGCTGATGGCGTTGCAGTGTACGCTGATAAACAGGTCGGCATTGTTGCGGTTGGCGATGGCGGCGCGTTCGTTGAGTTCGACAAAAACATCGGTTTCGCGGGTGAAAATGACGTTGATCTCCGGATATTCCTGCCGGATCAAAGCGCCAAGTTGGAGCACAATGGCCAGGGTGTGGTCTTTTTCTTTGGTACTGGCGATGCCCCGGCAGCCGGAATCTTTGCCGCCGTGGCCGGCGTCGAGCACCACCGTGCGGATGCGGTAGGCAGCTTCGGCGTTGAAGTTGATGGGTGCGGCCGGTAAACAACACGTGAATTCTATACCTTTGCCCGCGCCGGCGGCTTGTTGTGCGCAGGTACCGATCGGGTGGTTGGGGCAGGCTGCGCTGTTAAAATTTATAAAAAAAAGCCACGCCAGCAGGCTCAGGATCGTTTGTTGGGCAATTTGTTTCCTCATGCTTTTTCAGTCGTGTATAAAACCGTGGACAAATATCGGCTTTTCTGGCAAATAGCCTGCGCTTTCCTTTGCGGGCCCTTGTTTGCCCAGGAGCCGGTAGCGCCGCCCGACAGCCTGCCACCCGCCGTCGGCCCGCGCGATTCCGCGGTGGTCGACCTGCGCGCCGTGCGCTTGTCCAAAGACGCGCTGGATGCGCCGGTCAGCTACGGCGCGAAAGATTCCATGTGGTTCGATGTGAAAAACCGGCAGCTGCACCTGTACGGGCAGGCTTTTGTCAACTACACGTCGATTGAGCTGAAGGCCGGCTACATTTTGCTGGACTACGAAAAAAACGAGGTCAGCGCCGAGGCTTTTCCCGATGAAACCGGCCTGCCCGCCGGCCTGCCCGAGTTCAAAGACGGCGAACAAGCCTTCACCGCCGGCAAACTGCGCTATAATTTCCGTTCGAAAAAAGGGATCATTTACGAAGCCCGCACCCGCCAACAGGACCTTTACGTGCTGGGGCAAAAAGCTAAATTTGTCAGCGGCCCCAGCGCCGACACCCTGGGAAAAGCCCAAAACACGGTATACAACCAGGACGCCCTCATCACCACCTGCGACCTCCCACACCCGCACTACGGTATCCGAACGAGCAAACTCAAAGTCATTCCCGACAAACTCGTCATCACCGGTTTTTCCAATGTGGAAATCGGCGGCATCCCAACGCCGCTGGTGTTGCCCTTTGGTTTTTACCCCATTACCAAATCGCGCAAATCGGGCCTGATCATTCCCCGCGATTTCGAATTTGCCGACCGCGAGGGCCTGGGCATCAAAGACTGGGGCTACTACCTGCCCATTTCCGACCACCTCGATGTCACCTTTCGTTTCAACCTCTACACCAGCGGCTCCTGGGGCGTGCAAGCCGACACCCGCTACAACCAGCGCTACCGCTACAACGGCAACCTCAACCTGCGCTACAACAACCGCGTGACCGAAGATGCTGCGGCCCGCAAGGTGTCGGCGCAGTCGTTCGGCATCCGCTGGTCGCACCAGCAAGACCCTAAGGCGCACCCCACGCGGCGTTTCGGCGGCTCGGTCAATATCGAAACCAACCGCGACCAGAACCGCAACCGCAACGACTACGCCAGCGTGTACCAAAACACCCTGAGCTCCAACCTCAACTATTCCCAAACTTTCCCAGGCAAACCCTACCAGTTCAACGCCAGCCTCAGCCATTCGCAGAACACCCAGACACGGCTGATGAACATTAGCTTTCCCACCGCCGCCTTTAACCTGCAACGGGTGTTCCCGTTCAAGCGCAAATCGGTGGTGGGAAAAGAGCGCTGGTACGAAAAGATTTCACTGACCTACTCCTCCCGGCTGCAAAACACCGTGCAGGTGGCCGATACGCTCCTGTTTACCAATGAAACCCTGCGCCGCAGCCGAATGGGCATCCAGCACCAGGCCAGCACCGATTACAACTTCAAACTCTTCCGCTACATCAACGTCGCTCCGAGGGTCAACTATGAGGAAAACTGGTACCCTTACACCATCGACCGGCAGTTCATCGACGAGGTCCGCTACCAATACGATACGGTGGCCGACATCATCGTGGTCGACAGCGCCCGCACCCAGTGGGGCCGCGACACCAGTGTGCGCGACTGGGGCTTCAAGCCCTTCCGCCAATACGACGTGGGCATCACCATCAACAGCGCCTTGTTTTTTACCAAACAATTCCGCAAAGGCTGGTTCCGGGGCATCCGGCATACCATCAAACCCACGATCTCCACCGGTTTCCGGCCCGACTATTCCGACTCTGATTACTTCCGGCAGGTGCAAACCAGCAACCGACCCGGCCGCGAAACATTCAGTAATTACGGCGTTTTCGACGAAGCGGTGTACGGGCGACCGAGCAACGGCCCGCGCGATCTGGCTATTAGCTACGGCTTGAGCAATATCCTGGAAATGAAGTTTTATTCGGCAAAAAAAGACACCGTCCGCCGCGTACGCATCTTCGACAACCTGGCTTTCTCCGGCTCGTACAGCCTCACACGCGACACACTGAAATGGAGCACCGTGGGCACCGGCGGCCTCTTCCGGCTGTTCAAAGGCCTGAGCAACCTGACCTGGAACGTAACCTTCGACCCCTACATCCGCAACGAACGGGGCGTGCGCATCAACAAATACGCCTTGAAAGAAGAAGGCAAACTCCTGCGCGTGACGGCCTTCACCGTGGCGCTCAATACCCAATTCAGTATCCAGGACCTGCGCAAACTGTTTGAAAAAGAGCCGGTTGCCGCGGCTACCGGCTCAGGGGCCGGGCCCACAAGGCCGGTGACGGTGCAGGACGATTTTCTCGGCTGGTTCGACCAGTTCCGCATCAACCACCGCATCTCTTTCGACCGCCGCGAACTGGCCGGCACCAACCGCGACACCTTCCTCGTCGGCACCAACAACATCGGTCTTTCGGGCCGCATTCCGCTCACGCCCAAGTGGTCGCTCGACATCGGCAACATCAGTTACGATTTCCAGTTGAAAAGCCTGGTGTATCCCGACCTGGGCATCACCCGCAACCTGCACTGCTGGCAGTTCAGCCTGCGCTGGCAGCCCTTGCGCGGCACCTACGAGTTTTTCATCGCCGTGAACCCCGGCAGCACGCTCGACTTCCTCAAGCTGCCCTACCGGAAGAATAATTTTGATGCTTCGGGCGGATTTTAGCAGGAACTTCACTCCGCGACACCGCAACTTTTCAAATTGGACTTTTCAAATTGGACTTTTGACTTAAAAAAAAGTCGAGCACGATGTTTTAAAAAGTCAAAAGGTCAATTTGAAAAGGTCAATTTGAAAAGTATCACTTCACAAACACCACCCCGCTCAAACTCTCCAGTCGCAACGTATCGCCCGTAGTTTCAAATTGAGCCCGCTGCAAAAACAGTCGGGCGCGGGTTTTAGTCCCTTGCAAATCAAAGCGGTTTTGATTTCCGGTCAGCGCATAAGATTCGTCAATTCCTGCTTTTTGGGCCCAATCGCGCAGCAATGGCTGCAGGCTGAACGAATCCAGCGGTGCGGCAACGTTCGGCGCGAAGAGCAACAGGGCGGTGCGGTCGGTCGACACTTCTACGCGGGCGTCAGTTTGATCTTTTTTAGGCGCCTCGCCATACCAGTCAATCTGGTAAAAACTGCGGAACCCGGCAATGTCGCCGCTGAAGGGTCGCTGGTCTTCCTGATACACGGAAATAAACTTTTTCAAGGCATTTGCCTGGTCGGCTGGCACGGCGTTGAGCCACACGGCCAGGGCTTGGGCGCGTTCGTAGGCGTTGTGTTTGCCGGCCGGCGGGGCGATGCTGTCGAGCGGCAGGGGCAGCCAGTTTTCCAGGCGCGACAAGGCATTGCGCTGCGCGAGAAACTGCAGGCAGGAAAACGCGCGGTCGGCGTCGGTGGGCACGAATGCGGAGCCTTTGGGCTGGAGTTTGCCGTCGGCGAATCGGCCGTTTTGCTCCAGCAGGGTTTTTAAAATCGAGGTCTGGTTGCGCTCGGCCACCTGGAACGCGCTGAAAGGCCCAAGCACCGCCACCAGAATAAAAAGTGCCAGTGAAATGGGAATGAATTTGATGTTGTCGGTTTTGGAGCGCAAAAAATAAATGCACATGGCCAGCAGCCACAGGCCGGCATGGGCCACGTAAAAACGCGGCTCGGTGACGCCGTAGTCGGAAATACGCCGGCCGATGGCGACGAACAACAGGCCGACCATGGGCAACAGCACCCACCAGAAATATTTGCGGTAGGCTTGCACGAGTACATTGTCGGAATACTCGGGCAGCAGGTAGTTGATCAGGTAGGTAAAAATGCCTGCCACGGAAAAGCCGAGCACCAGGGATGCCACCCAGCCCTGTGGCAGGTTCCAAGTGACGAGGATTTTCAAGGAATAGGCGTATAAAATCAAAAAATACAGCCCCACGATGGGTATGAGGATGTACTGGCAGAGGTTTTTAAAAACGACATTGTACGCCTTTTCCTCGGCGGAAAATTCAAAACGCTCGGGCAGGTGGTACAGAAAAAACGCCGTCTGAAAAATGCCGGCCAGCACGGCGAACAGGTGGGCGTAAACGTCGCCCTCGAGGTTAAGGTTGAACAACTGATCGACAGCCAGCAGGGCCAGCGCCAGGCCAGCATACAAAATGAGCGTGTACACGGCGCCGACGATAAAATTGGCGAACAAGCGCTTGTTGTACTCCCAAAAATCGGCGATGCGCAAAGCGTTGAGGTAAGGCGCCACCGCTACCAGCAAGTGCGCTGCGGCCAGCAGACCCAGGTAGCGGGGCAGCACCACGTGGTCGAGGTTGGGAGCATCGAGGTCGAATAGAAAATAGTACAGCACCAGCAGGCCAAGGCCGAGTACCTGAGCGCCGAGGGTGCGCAGGCGGTCCCAGCCGCGCGATTCGGCCAGTACCGTCAGGCCGGTACAGAGGGCCAGGCCCAGTTGGGCCATGAGCCAGAGTTTGACCAGTTCGTCGGGGTCTTGGCGGCGCAATTCAATCATGGTCATGACGGCGCCAACAGCGGTAAACGCGCTGAGCATAGTGGCCGGAAAACGGCGGCCGACCTGAATAAAAGCCTGGAGCAGAAAAGAGAGGGAGGGGAGTTTCATGTTTTTTTAAGTCATTAGATCATTAAAAGCCATTAGGGCCATTTAGCGGTTGTAGAGACGCGATGCATCGCGTCTCTGTTTGTTGGTCATTGGGGTCATTGGGGTCATTGGGGTGCAGGTATTTTTAGATCGTTGGTGGAGGTGCGGAAATATAGGGCGGGGCGGTGCTGACGATTGAAATTATCTACTTTTGCTGGAAATACGCGGGATTATGATGCGAAACTATTTGATCGGGGTATTGCACGTATTGGCGCTACCTTTTTTGCCTGGCCAGTCGGCCGACAGCCTGGGCTTTCCGGCTTCCTGGGCGGGTAGCTGGCAGGGCACCCTCGAAATTTTCAATGCGAAAGGTAAGGTGCAATCGGTGCCGATGTGGGTGGAAATTCACAAAATTGACACCTCAACTACCGGCCGCTACACGTTTGGCCTGGTGTATGGCTCCAAGGAGCAGGACTGGCGGCCGTACGAACTGGTGCCGGTAGCCCCGGAAAAAGGCGTTTGGCAGGTGGACGAAAAAAACAGCATCGTCATGGAGAGTTACCTGTATGGGCCGAAGTTCCTGTGTTGGTTTGTGGTGCAAGGCAGCCGCGTGTTGTGTACCTATGAAAAACGCGGTGATGAAATGGTATTTGAGGTGTATTCCGGCCCGGAAACTGCGGTGAGCACTACCGGCAACACCCAACAAGGCGATGAAGCCATTCCGGAAGTAAAAACCTACCCCTTTACCGTTTTCCAGCGCGCCACCCTCCAACGCCATTAACCACATTACCCACATTACCCACATTGCCCACATTGACCACATTCACATTACCCACATTCTCCCATGGATTCCCTCACACAAATCGTTCTGGGCGCTGCCTGCGGTGAAGCCGTAGCGGGTCGCAAACTCGGCAACCGGGCTATGCTTTGGGGCGCCATTGGCGGCACCATCCCCGATCTGGACGTGATGGCTGAGTTTTTCACCAACCGTTTGGAAGCCATGGCTTTTCACCGGGGCTTCCTGCACTCCTTCTTGTTTGCAGCCCTGGCCCCCTGGATATTGGCCCGTCTGACTATGTGGTTTTACAGCCAGGGCGTGTACCGGATGCGGGGTTACAAACTGATCGCCATGCTCATCTGGCTGGTGTTTTTCCTGGGGGCGGCTGCGGGCATCAATTTTATCCCCGTCGTGCTCAACGGGCACATCAGCTGGTACATTTTCCTGCCCACCTTGCTGCTGGGCGCCTGGTTTACCTGGAAGTTGTGGCAGGACTATTGGATGCGCGATCTGAGCCTGGTGCAGGCGCCCTACCGGACGTGGGTGGCTTTGTTTTTCTGGAGCATTTTTACCCACCCGATCCTCGATTGTTTCACTAATTTCGGTACGCAGGTTTGGCAGCCTTTTTCCGACTTACGGGTGCAATGGACGACGGTTTCGGTGGTCGATCCGGTGTACACCGTGCCGTTCGCGCTCTGTATTTTTCTGGCGTCCCGCTTCCGGCGCGAAGAGCGTCCGCGCAGGTACCTGGCCTGGCTGGGTATCCTCTGGGGGGGCGCTTTTTTGGGCTACACCGTTTGGCACAAATACCAGGCGAATACCCTGTTCGAGCGGGCGCTGGCGGAAAAACAAATCGCCTGGAAACGGTACATGACCGGGCCGACTATTTTTAACAACATCGTTTGGTACGGCTTGGCGGAGGGCGACACTGCCTACTATTTCGGCCAAATGGGGCTCAACGACTGCCAGCCTGGCTTCGAGCGGATTTCCACCTTGCCCAAAAATCACCGGAGGCTGGACGTGGTACCCGCCGACGACCGGGTGCGCCGTTTTTTGCCCTGGTTCAGCAATGGATACTACAATGTGCTGCCTTATCGGGGCGACACCCTTCAGGTGAACGACCTGCGTTTTGGGCTCATGGGCGATAGCCTCCAAGGCAACAACTACGTGTTCCCCTTTTTGGTATTTAAAAATAAAAACGGGCAGTGGGATATTTACCAGCACAACCGCTCGCCCCAGGATCCGCAAATATTCAAAAACTCGATGGCTGAATTGTGGACCCGGATGCAGGGGCAGCCCTGCCGGTAAACGCCAACCCGTACGCAGCGCATTTTTTCATGAAACAACGCACGATTACCGCCTTTTTTTTCGCCGTAGTGATGCTCGGCGGTTTGTATTGGAACGAGTATAGTTTTCAGTTGCTCTTTAGCCTGATAGCTGCCGGCATGTTGTGGGAGTTTTTCGGCCTGGTGTTTCCTGCCGGCGCCCCGCACCGGCAAACTAATTGCATCGGTGGCCTGGCGATTGGGTGGCTGCCTGTCCTGGCAGCCGGATTGGGCAGTGGGTTGTGGTGGAGATGGTTTCCTGATGCGCAATGGCAGGATTTGTCGCTGCCGTTGCTGCTTTTCTTGGTTTTTATTGGGTTGATCAGCCTGACTATAGAGCTGTTTCGCGACAGCGTACAACCGGCTGCCACCGCCGGGTATTGGCTGCTGGGCGTTTTTTACATCGGTCTTCCGACGGTGTTGCTCTTTTCACTGGCCATGCCCGGCGGCCAGTACCTGCCCAACCGGGTGCTCGGCCTGCTCCTGTTGATTTGGACCAACGACGTGGTGGCCTACCTGGTCGGATCCCGCTGGGGGAAAACCAAACTGTTCGAACGTATCTCTCCGAAAAAAACCTGGGAGGGCACCCTGGGCGGCGTTGTCTGCACAGTGCTCGTGGCTTTGGGCTTGGCGCAGGGCCTGACGGACTACTCCGTGCAGCAATGGCTGGCTTTGGGGGCAGTGGTAGCGCTGCTGGCTACTCCTGGCGATTTGGTGGAAAGCCTGCTCAAACGCCGGGCCGGCGTGAAGGATTCGGGCGCTTTGATGCCCGGGCATGGCGGCCTGCTCGACCGCTTCGATTCCTTTATTTTTGTGCTGCCGTTTGCCTGGCTGGTCGTGTGTATGCTAGGAGGCTAGTTGCCCTTTCGTTCGCTCCAATTTTCGCCGCCATGCTACAAAACCCAGAACTGCCAGTACCAGAAAAACCAGGTACTGGAAGGAGGTAAATACAAACCCTTTGACAAAGTACAACGGGATGGCAGCGATGTTGGTCGCGATCCACCAAAGCCAGTTTTCCAATTTTTTCCGCGTCATCAGCAGCATGCCGGTGTAGGCGGCTGCGGCAGCAAAACCGTCGGCCAGGGGCACCGTGCTGTCGGTCCAGCGGTCGAGCATCAAATAAAGCGCCAGCCAACACAGGGAGAAAAAAACCAGGCTTTGCAGCCATTCCCTGCGGCTGGAGGCGCTGATGTGCAGGGTGGCTTCGCCGTCGCGTTTTTGCGCCCACAGAACCCAGCCAGCGATGCTCATGACGGTGTAATAAAAATTGACGCCGGCTTCGGCGTACAAACCGGCGACAATGCTCAGGTAAATATAAATGGTGGTGTTCACCAAGCCGGTCGGATAGACCCAAATGTTTTCCAGCCGGGAAAAGACGACGCTGGCGATGCCGAAAAACACGGCAATGAATTCCAACCAGCCGGTGGCCAACAAGCCTTCGATAAATTGATGCCAAATATTTGTCATACGTTTTTCGAAAAAAAGCAAAGCCTTCCGTTACTTTAGCGTAACGGAAGGCTTCGAAAGGTACGGGAGTTTACCTTTACTGCGGGATGGTCCCGCCACAACTCGAATTCCAGTTAAAAATCTGGTCGAATGGTTTGGAACCGCTTTTACCCCCTTCAACGCGGACCATCTCTTCTTTATCCAGAACCGTCAGCGAGTCCTGAATGGCGTCGAGTTGGCTCTTCGCCGGATCGGGTTGGGTTTTGTTTGCGGTGTCCTCCGACTTTTTTGAAAAAAACGTAAACATAGGCCTTGGCTCAACCTTTTGTGCGCCTCAAAGGTAGGGTGTTTTTCCTAATCGGCAAGGATGCGGTCGGTTTTTTGTAGGATAGGTGTCAAAAATAAGTTAACTGGTAGGATGAGGCCGTTTTTTGTGCGGAAGCGTAAATTTTATTCAAACATTCAGGATGCCCGCATGTTTCTCTAATTTTGCAGTTGCAGGAATCCACTCGATATGGCGATCTATTCTATTCGCGATTTAGAAAAACTCACGGGCATCAAAGCGCATACCATCCGCATTTGGGAGCAACGGTATCGCTTGGTCACTCCTGCGCGCACGGAAACCAATATTCGCTACTACACCGACGAAAATTTGCGCCACTTGTTCAACGTGGCGCTGCTGAACCGCTACGGTTACAAAATTAGCAAATTGGCGAAAATGCAGCCGGAGGAAATTGCCGCCCGTGTCGCTGAAATTGCAGAAACCAACACCAGCCCCAATGCCCAGGTCGATGCGCTTACACTCGCCATGATCGATCTGGACGAAGCCTCCTTCGACCGGATTTACAGTGCCTACAGCCAGGACCATGGTTTTGAAAAAACAATGCTGGAGTTGGTGTATCCTTTTTTGGACAAATTGAATGTCCTGTGGCTCACCCACAGCGTCAGTCCTGCGCACGAAAAATTTATCACCAACCTGATCCGGCGGAAATTGATTGTGGCCATCGACCAAATCCCAACAGTAGTCAAATCCGATGCCGCCCGTTTTCTCCTCTACCTGCCCGAAGGCGAAAGCCAGGAATTGACCTTGCTTTTCCTGCATTACCTCCTGCGCAACCGGCGGCAAAAAGTGGTGTATATAGGCGCCGGCACCTCGCTCGACGACCTTCGCGATGCCTGCCAACCGTTTCAGCCCGACTATGTGTTTACGATTTTACAGGACCCGCTGGCCCGGCAGTCTATCCAAAGCTACATCGATCAGGCTGCGAAAATTGTGACCAGCGGCGCGCTCCTGCTCTCGGGGGCACAACTCTACGTCAACCCGGTAAAACTCCCGGCCAATGCCCGCCGGATCGACGGCCTGCCCGGCACCTTGCGGTTTTTGGACGAGCTGGTGTTGCAGCAAAAAGAGAGCTGATTTTTATCCCACCTCATTATCCCCTCAATTAGCGGGCGCCGTTTTCTTTTCATCCAGCCACTGCGCCATTTTCAACTCCTCGGGCTCCTTGTTTTTGATTTTGTCCATCCAGCGGCCGGCAAACTCCCAGTTTTTATCCATCAGGGCGATCATAGCGCAGACAGAAAATAGCGCGTCTTTAAGATCGCGTTCAGTGTCAAACTCAGTAATATCGCGAAATGTTTTGAACGGAACGCTACCGGTTTCGGCGCCGGCTTTCAGGTATTTGAAACCCAGGTTGACGGCCAGCGAATCACCGGGGTCGAAGGCCTTGTACATGCCGTAGATAACCAGGTCGGCCTTGCAGGTCCGGCCCCGGCTTTCGGCAATTTGCAGAGAAGGCGGGTCATCGGTTTGGCGGGTTGCTAAAATTACTTCCACCGGGATTTTAGCTTTCTGTGTCAAATTCGAGATATCGCGCTGGATAATCGCTTCGACAGATTGGGCTTTAGTTCCAAGGTTGTCGAAGGGCAACACCAGCACGTGCAGGGCCTGCTCTTTACTAAACTCCGGGCAGCCCGCATCTTTTTTTCCAAAGGCGCGCCAAAGGGTGAACGCAGCCAGTACCAGCATGGCGCCGCCGAAAACAGCCAGGATCAGATTGCGGCGCCCTCCGCCCAAGGCCGAACTGCCGGGTACGCGCCCGGCTTCCACATCGTCGAGAATGGCCAGCAAGGCGTCGTTGGTGGCATTGTACTCACGTTGCGCCTCCTGAAAGGGAAGAATGCCTTTGAGCTCTTTTTGGCGGACGGCGTTGTATTCGCTTTCCAGCACGCGCAAGGTGCGCAGCAGGTTGTCGCGGTAGCGAACGTCTTGTTGCAAAACAGCGATCAGTTCCGCCAGCGCTTTGCCGGTGTCGCCCTGGCGGAGCAATTCCCGGATGTTCAAAAGTTCCATATGACAGCGATAGTTGAGGCTGGAAAGTTACGCAACCCCGGTTAAATTTCACTCAGGCAACGCATCAGGCTGTCCCGCCAGTGGGGAATCGAAATTTGAAAGGTTTGTTTCACCTTGGCTTTGTTCAGCACGCTGAACGGCGGGCGGTTGGCCGGCAGGGGATAGTCTTTTGTTTCGATCGGGTTGATTTTGCAGGTCAGCCCCTGAATGTCCATAACCGCTTTGGCAAAATCGTACCAGCTGCACACGCCCTCGTTGGAGTAGTGCCAGACGCCGGCGATGGTATCGCGGGGAAGGAGGCGGTTTTCGACTTTTTGAATCACGTGCAACACCATAGCGGCCAGGTCGGGCGCGTAGGTGGGCGATCCGATCTGGTCGTACACCACGTTCAGCGAGGGTTGTTCGGAGCCGAAGCGAAGCATGGTGCGTACAAAATTGTGGCCGTACGGCGCAAACAACCAGGAGGTGCGGATGACCATCGACAGCGGGTTGGCGCGCAGCGCGGCGCGGTCGCCGGCGAGTTTGGTGCGGGCATACACGCCCTTTGGGCTCGTTTTGTCGGTCTCCCGGTAAGGCAGGTTTTGCCGGGTGTGGTACACATAATCGGAGGAAAAGTGCACCAGCGGCGCCCCGTGCCGGGCGCATGCTTCGGCCAGGTTGCGGACGCCGGTTACGTTCACCCGGCGGGCCAGCGCGGGCTCGCTTTCCGCCCGATCGACGGCCGCGTAGGCAGCGCAGTTGATACACCAGTCGATGCGGCGTTTTTCAAAAAAATCGAATACTGCGCGGCGGCGGGTGATGTCCAACTGGTCGATGTCGACAAACAAAAAAGTCCAGTGCGAGTATTGGGCAGCCAAGTGCTGAAAACTTTGACCGAGCTGGCCTTTGGCGCCGGTGATCAATAGGGTCGGGTGGCTCATAGACGTTGTTTGCGGCAAAAATAG
>CAZVZH010000022.1:12998-34147 GCA_964630705.1 uncultured Saprospiraceae bacterium
CGCCGGTGATCAATAGGGTCGGGTGGCTCATAGACGTTGTTTGCGGCAAAAATAGGGGAGTATTCAAATACTTGTGCCACACCTAATGGCAGGAATTGAAAATCAAACGGATAGCTGAGGTGTGGCACAAGTATTTGAACACGCCCCAAAATAGACACTTTTCCCCGGCTCAGAATTTTTCCGGATTTTTGCGCCAAATGCAAGTGATGAAAACCCTCCTGACAATCGGCCTGTCTGTGTTAACGGGCATGCTTCACGGGCAAAATGCCTGGACCAGCACGCCCGGCGCCCTTCCGGGCCGTACTTACCTGCCGGGTAAAACAGCGGCCGGGCTGACGATTCAAAAATCGGCCTCCCAGCTCAAAATTGACGGCCGGCTCGACGAAAGCGCCTGGGCTGGCGCTAGTATCGCCTCCGACTTCAGCAAACAATTCCCGGTGGATACCGGCCTGGCCGAAGCCCGCACCGAAGCGCTGGTCAGCTTCGACGCCGACCACCTCTACATTGGCCTCATCTGCTGGCAAAACCGCGAAGACTACACCGTGCCCAGCCTCAAGCGCGATTTTGCCAACGGCACCAGCGACGGCGTCAACATCCTCATCAACCCCTCGCGCGACGGCCTGAACGGCTTTCTTTTTGGCCTCAACCCGCTGAACGTGCAGCGCGAGGCCCTCGTCGACAACGGCAACACACTATCCTATGAGTGGGATAACCGCTGGTACTCCGCCGTGACCAACTACGACGACCACTGGGTGGCCGAAATCGCCATCCCCTTCAAAACCCTGCGCTACACGGTGGCGGAAGGCGACAACACCTGGCTCATCAATTTCGTGCGCGTCCGGCTCAAAGGCTGGGAGGTGAGCTCCTGGCGACCGGTACCGCGCCAGTATTCGCCCAACAACCTCGCCTTTTGCCACCCGCTGCACTGGAGCGAAGCGCCGCCCAAACCCGGCGCTAGCATTTCTTTGATCCCCTATTCCACGGCCCGCTACTCGGTCGATTACCGCCGCGACCCGCAGAGCCAGGAAGTGCTCAGCCGCCCCAGCGACAGCAAGTTTACCCTGGGCGGCGACGCTAAAATCGGCGTGACCCCCTCGCTCAATCTCGACCTGACGTTCAACCCCGATTTTTCGCAGGTGGAAGTCGACCGGCAGGTCGCCAACCTCAGCCGCTTCGAGTTGTTTTTCCCCGAACGGCGGCAGTTTTTTCTCGAAAACCGCGACTTGTTCGCCATGTTCGGCTTTCCGAGTACCCGGCCGTTTTTTTCGCGGCGGATTGGGCTGGCTTACAACCCCCTCACCGGCTTCAACGAGGCCGTGCCCATTCTCGCCGGCGCCCGCCTGAGCGGCAAACTCAACGACAGCTGGCGCGTCGGCCTGCTGAACATGCAAACCGACCGGGTGAACTGGGACAGTACCCGGGTGCTGCCAGCGGCAAATTTTACCGTAGCTACGGTGCAAAAAAAAGTGTTTCAGCGCAGCGCCCTGAGCGCCATTTTTGTCGACAAGGAAAATTTTACGGGTAAACTTTCCGAATCGCAAAAAGCCGGTATCCAGCCCTGGAGCCGGGCTGCCGGCCTCGAATTCAACCTCTATACCCCCGACAACCGCTGGGTGGGTGAATGGTACTACCACCGCTCGCTTTCGCCCGACCCGGCGCGGCGCGGCCAAACGGCGGCGCATTTTCTGGGCTTCAACGACCGGAATTTCAATGTCCACACCGGCTACCTGCTCGTCGACTCCAACTATACCTCGGAGGCGGGTTTTGTCCCGCGGGTAGGCTATCAGAATATGTTTGCGCGGAGCGAACTTATTTTTTATCCCAAGCGTCCGCCGATCAACAATTTTGTGCTGGGCGCTAACTTAAATCTGACCTATTCGCTTGGTTTTCAATCAACAGACCATGAATTGACCTCGTATTTTTCGTTCAATTTTCAAGACCAAAGCAGTTTCGGCGGCAGTATCGGCAACACGTACACTTATTTATTCCAAGATTTTGACCCTACCAACCTGAACAAGCCCGGTACCCAGCCGCTGCCCGGAGGCCGCGGGTATAGCTATTCGGGGCTGAGTTTTGGGTACAGCAGTAGCACGACCTACAATTTGCAGGGGTATGCCGAAATCCGGGCGGGCGGTTTTTTTCTCGGTGAATACCTGGGTTTGGAGGGTAATGTTTCCTACCGACTGCAACCGCTGGGCACCTTTAGTCTGAGTTATATTTACAACCGTATCCGCCTGCCGGAGCCCTATGCTTCGGCCGATTTCTGGATACTGGGGCCGCGGGCGGAGTTGTCGTTTACCCGCAGTTTTTTTGCCAGCGCCTTTTTTCAGTGGAACACCCAGGCCAACAATTTCAACATCAACGCCCGGCTGCAGTGGCGGTTTGCGCCCGTGTCCGATGTGTTTTTGGTGTACACCGACAACTCCTTTGCCGAAGCGAGGCCCGGCACGCAGACGCGGTTTCTGGCGCCGAAAAACCGGACCCTGGTGCTGAAGGTGGTGTATTGGCTTAATGTTTGACCTTGCCTAATTTTTCAAATTGGACTTTTCAAATTGGACTTTTGACTTAGAAGCCTATGGCGTGAAAAGTCAAAAGTCCAATTTGAAAAGTTTTTTGTCATCCCTCTTTATCATCGCTCAACCGATACCCATGCACCCAAACCGGCTACTTTTTTTTACCATTTTATTCCTGAACCAATCCGCGTCTGCCCAATCGCCCGCCGAGCTCCGGATGGATTCCCTGCGCGCCGATTATATCCGCCGCTACCAGGACATCGCCATGGACGAAATGGAGCATAGCGGTGTGCCGGCCAGTATCAAACTGGCGCAGGCAATTCTCGAAAGCCGGGCCGGCACCAGCGAACTGGCTCAGCAAGCCAGCAACCATTTCGGTATTAAGTGTGGCAAAGGCTGGACAGGGCCGAGCTACGCCAAATTCGACGATGAGCGCGACCGCCAGGGCCGGCCCCGAAATTCCTGTTTCCGGAAATACGCCAGCGTAGTGGAATGCTATGCCGATCACAGCACGTTTATCCGCAATCCCGAAAAAGCGTACCGCTACGGCTTTCTGTTCGAACTCGACCCCCGCGACTACAAAGCCTGGGCGGAAGGGCTGGAAAAAGCCGGGTATTCGACAGTCGATTACTATGCCGAGCGCCTCATTTATTTTATCGAACACTACCGCTTGTACGAGCTCGACGAGCGGGCTGTCAACGGCCGCGTTGCCCTCAAACGGCTGGCGGAAATCAACGGCGTAAAAATGCTGCAAGCCCGGCAAGGCGAAACCCTGCTCGACATGGCCCGGCTCGCCAACCTGCCGTCGGAGCGCCTCCAGGCTTTCAACGACGGGCAATACGCCCCCGATCAACCCTTGCGCCAGGGCGATTGGGTGTTTATCCAGCCCAAAGCCGAACAGTGGTCGGGCGCTGAAACGTTTCACCAGATCGAGCCCGGGCAAGGCTTGTTTCAGGTGGCCCAACGCTACGGCATCCGGCTCGAAAGTCTGCTGGCGCTGAACGGTTTGAAAGCCGGCGACCAGCCGGCGCCCTACGAATTCCTGCGGCTGCGCGGCCAGCGCGCGGCCGGCGAGCAAGTGGTGTTGTATGAAAACCCTGCGCCAACAACCCGGATTTCCCCGCAGGGAGTGCCCGCCACCCGGGTGAAAACAGTGGCGGCTCCAAATGGCCTGGTGGTGGAAATGCTGCCAGAAGTGCGCATGGAATCCCCGGCGCCCGCTTACAACCCGGTAGAACCTGTCGCGTCGAACCAGTCCTCGAACAACCCGCTGGAGGTGGTCATCGACACCCGAACCGGGCAAACCCAGTTGTACCATACTGTCCAACAGGGGGAAACGTTATACAGCATCGCGCGGCGGTACGACCGGAGCGCCGACCATATTCGCAAACTCAACGGTATTTCCGGAAAACTGCTGAAAACCGGGCAATCCTTGCGCATTGAGTGAGCCTTTTTCCCATCTTTACCACCCGATTCCGAATTCATTCTGAACCAGATTGACTATGAAACAGCTGTTCTTTTTCTGCTTAACCGCCCTCTTGTTCGCCGCCTGTTCCACTTCCCGGAAAACACACCCTGCCGAAGACTTTCGCCTTACCCCCCGGACTGGCCCGACGCCGGCGCCCACCACCGCCTCCACTTCCTCTACCGGTAATATCCAACTCGACTACGTGCAGCAATTTAAAAATGCCGCCATCAGCGAAATGCAGCGCGCCGGCATCCCCGCCTCGATCACCTTGGCCCAGGGCATCATCGAGAGCGCATCCGGCCGCAGCGAACTGGCCGTTCAGGCCAACAATCACTTCGGCATTAAATGCGGCGGCAGCTGGACGGGCAAGACCCACCAAAAAAAAGACGACGATCGCAATGCCAGCGGCGAGCTCATCGAGTCGTGCTTTCGTAAATACAACAGCCCCAACGAAAGCTTTTTCGATCACAGCGAATTCCTGCGCGACCCCCGCAAGAGCAACCGCTACGGCTTTTTGTTCAACCTCGACAAACGCGACTACAAAAACTGGGCGCGCGGCCTGCAATCGGCCGGCTACGCCACTTCGCCCACTTATGCCGACCAACTGATCGAGCTCATCGAACGGCTCCAATTGTACACATACGACCAGCCCGGCGTGGTGGATGTACAACCCGGCGCCGTCATCCCCCAATCGGCGCCCCCGCAAAGCCGCATCGGCCGGGTCAACGATGTCAAGGTCGTCAACAGCCGCCAGGGCGAAACCCTGGCCGACATCGCCCAAATTTACCGGCTCAGCCCCGAAAAAGTAGCCGACTATAACGACCGGGCCTACACTCCCGCCGAGTATATCCCGGCTGGCACCCGGGTGTTTATTCAGCAAAAAAAGAAGAGCTGGCGTGGCCAAGCCAGCCACCACTTCGTGCGCGACGGCCAAACCATGCTGGAAATTTCCCAGCTCTACGGCATCCGGCTCGACAACCTGCTCGAATGCAACAACATGAAATACGGCCAGGAACCCGCAGCCAATGAAAAAGTCCGCCTGCGCGGCAAACGCAGCTCGGGCGAAACGGTGCGCCTCCGCCCGGCCGACGGCAGCTCGGGCGACCCAACGCCCGTCAACACCGCCACGCCGCCCAGCAGCATGACGCCCGACGAAAACGTCCTGTTTGAAATGACGCCCGGCGCCGCCAAACCCAACCAGCCGGGCACACAGCCTACCGGGACCATTCCGGGCAAACCCGCCACCACCGGCGTGCCGTACCCGCCCGACCCGACGCCCGCCCAACCGCAGCCGCAGCAACCGACCGCTCCCCAACCGCCGACATACCCGGACTATTCCAACCCCGTGCCCGCCAACCCCCAACAGCCCACGGCGCCCAGCGGCCCCTATCACCTGGTGATCAAAGGCGACACCTTGTACAACATTTCCAAGCGGTACAACACTACGGTCGCCCGGCTCAAGCAGCTGAACAACCTGCGCGACGATAATATTCAAATCGGTCAAACCCTGCGCATCCAATAGTCCGCAATCTTACCGATCCAACCCGGCTGCTCTCATGACCCGATCGCTCTTGTTTTTCCTGCTCCTCCTGACGGCCTGCCCCCTGGCCAGCCAACCCGGTATCGTCTTGTCCGAAAATGCCCGTATCAGCCTGATGACGGTGGCGCCCGGCGACATGTTGTACAGCACTTTCGGCCACAGTGCCTTGCGGGTGCGCGACCCGGAGCACCGCATCGACCGTTGCTACAACTACGGCACCTTCGATTTCGAACAGCCCAATTTTATCCTCAAGTTTTGCCAGGGCCGCCTCTTGTACTTCCTTGACATTGAGCCCGCCCGATCTTTTGAATACGGCAACCTTCAGGACCGGCGGCCTATGCAGGAGCAACTGCTTCAACTCGATTCGGCCGACCGCCAACGCCTGTTCGGCCTTCTGGAAGAAAATGCGCTGGAGCAAAACCGCTACTACAAGTACGATTTTTTCTACGACAACTGCGCTACCCGCATCCGCGATATCGTGCAGGAGTGCTTCTTCCACCAGCTCAATTTTGACACTACCGCCCTGCCGCCCAATCAAACGATGCGCGGGCTGTTGCGCCCTTATCTGAAGCAATTACCCTGGACGCAATTCGGCATCGACCTGGCCCTGGGCTTGCCTGCCGACCGGATGGCGCTGGCAGAAGACTACATGTTTTTGCCCGACTATGTGCACGACCTGTTCGGCCGGGCTTCGCTGCCCAATGGCCGCCCTTTGGTGCTGGAAGAGCGCCAGATTCCCAGCCAGCCTTTGCCGGAACGGCCGGCGCTGGAGCCAGGTTTGTTTGGCAACCCCTTTCTGGTGCTGTGTATAGTGGCGCTGATCGGCCTGCTGAGCATGGCCAATGCCCGTACCGAGCGGATATTCGATACCTTGTTTTGGCTGACGCTGGGCTTGGCCGGACTGGTGTTGCTCCTGCTTTGGGTCGCCACCGACCATGGCAGCACGAAGTCTAACTGGAACCTGCTGTGGGCGCTGCCCACCCACCTGCTTTTTTTCTGGCGCCGCCGCCACACCGAACTGACGGAAAATTATTTCATGGTCACCGGCGCCATAGCGGTGTTGCTACTGCTGTTTTGGGGCTTTTTACCCCAGGATTTGCCGGAGGCGGCGCTGCCCATTGTCGTGCTGATTGCCATCAAATCGTTTTTCCGCCGTTTTTGGAAAAGAGACACCCTGGAAGGCCGGGAACCAGCATAAACTTCAAACTTCAAACTCCAAACTTCAAACTCCAAACTCCAAACTTCAAACTCCAAACTTCAAACTCCAAACTTCAAACTTCAAACTCCAAACTCCAAACCAAAACCGAGCGGTCATCGCCAGCCGACAAGAGCGTTTCCTTGGTCATCCACAACAGCCGGTTGACCGAGTTGAGGTGGCCGCCATCGCGGATGGTTTCCAGCACTTTCAGCAGTTTAAAATTGGCGGCATCCCAAATTTTGACCGTTTTATCGCGGCTCGCCGTGGCGAAATACGCGCCATCGGGGGCGTAGCCAATTTGGTTGAGGGTAAACAAGTGAGCGGCCTGTTCTGCGTGCAGGCTAAAATCTTTCTCCGCCGCCCACACCCGCAGCATGGCGTCGCGGCCGCCGCTGAGCAGCCAGCGCTCGTCGGGGGAGTAACAAAGTGCAAATACGGAAGGCAGGTGCGCGGCTTCGATCACCGCGCGGATGGCCAGGGTGTCGAGGTCGAGCAGGTAAATACGGCTGTCGCTGGCGCCGACTGCCAGTTCGCGTCGGCCGGGCGCCAGTGCGAGCACGCGCAGCGACTGGCCCGACAGTTGCAGGCTTTCAACCGAACGCGCTTCGGCGATGCTCCAGCGGGTGAGCAAGCCTTCGCCGCCGGCGGAGAACAGCCAGTCGCCATCGGTTTTCAGGTCGAATATTCCTTTTTGGTGGTGTTGGATGTTGCGGGTGCGTTCCGGCTGGTCCAGGTCGATCCAGTGCAAGCCGCCGTTCATGGCGCCGGCCAGGAGTTGCCTGGTTCCGGGCAGCGGGAGGAGGGCAAAAATCCGGTCGTTCACCTGGGCGGCGAGGCGACCGTTTTCGGGGTCGTCGAGGCGCCAGTCCACGATCCAGCCCTCGCCGCCGGCAGAAAAAAAACGCCGGGGCTCGAAGCCGGGCGCCAGGGCGTAGATGGCGGCGCGGTGCCCGGTGCAGTGGTGGATTTTGGTTGCGACCACGGTAGAAATAAGTTGATCAAGTTTGTAGGGTTTAGAGCATGTTGGGGATTTTCTTGCCAGGCCCAAAACAGTTCTTTTTTCGCCATTTTCACCTTTTTTCAGGCATGTAGCCCCGGCTATGCACCTGAAAAAACGTGAAAATTGTCAAAAAAAGCCCTTGTTTTTGCCTCTGGCAAGAAAATCCCCAACATGCTCTTATAAAAGTTGATAACCTGAGCCCATAAATCAACTTTTATAAACCCTATCAACTTTTATAAACCTTTATAAACCCCAATAAACTTTTATAAACCTTTATAAACCCCAATAAACTTTTATAAACCTATTAAGATCACTTATCGTCGCCAAAAAAGGCAATAATTTTATCCGCCAGTTCCATGCCGATATACGATTGCGCTTCCACGGTACTGCCGCCGATGTGGGGCGAACACGACACGCGGGGGTGCTGGAGCAGGGCGGGGTTGGGGTTGGGCTCCTGTTCGAACACATCCAGCCCGGCGCCGCCCACTTTGCCGCTGTCGAGGGCTGCCAGCAGCGCGGCTTCGTCGATGATGCCGCCGCGGGCCGTGTTGAGCAGGATGACGCCGTCTTTCATTTTCTCCAGTTCGTCGGCGCCGACGATAGCGCCGGTGCTGCCGGGCAGGTGAAAGGTAATGAAATCCGACTCGCGGATCACCCGTTCGAACGGTTCGGTTTGGATGCGCACGTTGAATTTCAGGTCGTGGTAACGGTTGAGCTGGATGCCGATTTCTTTTTCCGACACCATGGGGTCGTGCGCGCGCACTTCCATGCCCATGCCCAGGGCCAGTTTGGCGACTTCCTGGCCGATGCGGCCGAAACCGATGATGCCCAGGGTTTTACCGTGGAGTTGGAAACCTTCTTCGTAGGCTTTTTTCAGTTTTTTAAAATCGCCGCCCGCGGGCAGTTCGCGGTTGCTGAGTTGGAGCATGCGCGCCAGGCAGAAGAGGTGGCCGATGGCCAGTTCGGCCACGGCGCGCGAGGAGGCTTTGGGGGTATTGTACACGGGGATACCCTTGCTTTCGGCGTAGGCCACGTCGATGTTGTCGAGGCCGACGCCACCGCGGGCGATGACTTTTAGTTTTTTACCGGCGTCGATCACGGTGCGGTCGACCTTGGTTGCGCTGCGCACAATGAGCACGTCGAATTCGCCGATGCGTTGGGCGAGTTCATCCTGGGGGATTTTTTCCTGAGAAAGCTGATAGTTAGCTTCCTCCAACAAAAGTTTGCCGTCGGGGTGAATACCGTCGTTGGCGAGAATTTTTATCATTGATTGAAATTAGTGGTAGGCGAAAAAAACGGCGCAAAGATAGCAGCCCGGGGCAGGAAATACGAATTGGGTTGGTGGAAATAAAAAATTCAACGGCCGAACAGGGTTCCCCGGCATTTCTGAATTTCGCGGTCGATGTAATCTACCGGATTTTGGTTGAGGCTCATTTCAATTTGGAGCCGTTCGAGGTCTTCCTCGTGTTGGGGCAGCAGGGCTTGCATTTCGCGAAAAAGCCGCAGCGCTTGCGCCCAGACGCCGGCTTCGACAAACTCCTCCGCCGCCCGTTGCTTGATTTTAAACTGGGCAATAATGGCGTTCAGGGCAAACACCCGCCGTTGGTAGAGGTCGTCGTAGCGGTTTTTGATGTGCTTGCGCTGAATCCGCCAAACGGTGTCGGTCGGCGTCGGATCGATGCGCACGTAATCGTTCAGGCGGGTATAATTGTTCATGGCCTCGTAGGCCTCCCGGTAATCGGTGAGGGCTTCGGAAAACCGGTCGCGGAAAAACAGGGAGTCGCCCTTGATCATGTTGGCCGTTACGATGGTATCGTACAGCGCATGGAGTACGCGCACCTTGGCCAGTTCATCCGCCAGCTCCTTACCTGCCACCCGGCGCAAAACCGAAACTTTTATGGGCTTATCCAACAGGCTTTGGTAGGCTTCTACGCCGGCATGGAAGGCTTCCCCACTCACGATAAACTCGGCTTGCTGCAACTCTTTTTCCACTGATCGCACCCAGTTGTACGAAAACCAAATACCGAATAACACCATCAGGGCCAGAGTAGTCAGCGCAAACAGCGCCACGCCCCGGGCCAGCCGCCGGCGTTCCTGCATGGCCTTCAGTTCGGCTTGCATAGCTTTCCGGCGCTCGGCTTCTTCCTGCAGCCGCTCCTGCAATTCGGCTTTTTCCTGGTCGGCTTTTTCCTGCTGGCGGCGGGCGTTGCGCGATTCGAGGATAGGGGGCAGGAGCGTGTCGTGGCTGATTTCGTAGTAAAAATCGTCGAGCCGGAGTTCTTTGCGCAGCAAACGGGTGTCGACGAGGGTGTCGAGAAATTCCTGGTCGACGTTCCAGGTGGTGGTCAGAAAGTCGTCGACCATGCTGCACCGCCGCCCGATGGGCGTCACAAGGCTTTCTTCGATCAGGCTTTGTGCTTTCAAAATAAAGGCCTGCGGGTCGTCGACCGGGCGGGCGGTGCGCCGGGTGAACACTTCTGGCAGGCTTTGCAGTTGTTTTTTGTAAAAATTGCGGATTTCGTGCTCCAAGCCTGATAAGCCCCCGTAAAAATCCGGCCCGACTTCGAAGCCGGCTGTCTGCCTTTCGCCAATGATTTTTTCCTCAACATACTGGCAAAGAATCTGGAGGTTGAACGACTCGATCTCGTCCTGTTTGCGCAGCGTCAGCGACACGTCGCCCTCCTCGGCATCGTCTTTTGCTTGCTGGCCAGCCAGAAAATCGAGCATTTCGCCGATGGCAGTTTCCTGGTAGCCAAAAGTTGGGCTGGCATACAAGCCGGCCGAGCGGGCGGGCTCCTCGATGGCTGAGCGAGCCTGGCGGCGGTTGAGCGGCTGGAGCTGGTAGCGGTTGCGCAGGATGTTGGGAATCAGGGGGCTGATTTCGTCGAGCAAGTGCAGGAAGTCGGAGCGTATCGACAGCACCATGCGCAGTTCGGGTTGTTTTTCCCACCACTGCATGACGGCGGCGGTGAGGGTGGGGTCTTGGCGTTGGAGCCGTTGGAGGAGCTCGGCCCGGATGGTTTCGGGCATGGAGCCGTTGGCCAGGTCGGCCAGTTCGCCGAGGAAGCGGCGGCGGCTGGTTTCGGAGTGGCCGAGGGTGAACACCTCCTCGAACTGGTCAAACACCAGCACCGGGGTGGCCGGCAGTCCGTTGAGGTCGAACTGGAGTCGTTTCATGCGCTCCCAGAGCGTTTCGCGGTCGCCCGACAGCTCGTCCAGTTCGAGCCGGCTGCCCACGGCGGGGTCTTTTTCGAGTCCGGCGCCGATGCTGTCTACCAGGTTGAGGCGGGTATTGTCGGCCCGGATAAAAATCGGGGTGAAGCCTTGTTGTTCGAGTTCGGGCGCCACGCCGGCTTGCAGGAGCGAGGTTTTGCCGATGCCCGATTTGGCGAACAACACCGTCAGGCGCTCGCGCAGGATGAGGTTGGACAAACGCCGCACATCCTCGCCGCGGCCGTAAAAAACGGCGCTTTGGCTCCGCTCGAAAGGCTTGAGGCCCGGGTAGCGGCGTGGCAGGTTGGCGGCGGCGGGTGTCATGCGAGGGTATCGATGTATTTTTTCAAAGTGTCGGCAATTTCAGCCAGGTGTTTGTCTTCCTGGCCGGCGCCGAACACGGCTTGTTTGTTGAGCGGACGGGTGGTGCGCAGGCGGCCCAGCGGGGTGCCGTCGAAGCTCACCGATTTGAGCAAAACCGGCATGACCAAAAAGCGCTCGCGGGGGTTGTTGCGGGCGGCGATTTCTTCCAGTAAAGGCAGGGCGGGGTTGTTTCCGGCAAAAAAATCAGCCGATACCAACGGCAGCACCACCTGGCATTGCTCGATTTTTTGGCGCAGCCAGACTGTCAGGTCGCCTTCGCCCAGTGCGTCGGCCAGGGTCCACACCCGTAGTTTGAGCGGCGCCAGGTGGCGCAGCAGTGCTTTGCAGCCGTCGGCGTCGGCGGCCTCGTCGTGCAAAATCAGCAGCTGGGCGCCGCTGTCGGCAGCGTCGGCGCTGGCGCTGCCGTCGATCTGTTGGTAATGGATCAGGAGCTGACTGACGAAGGTTTCCATGTCGACTTTGGGGAATTCCATGCGGAATTCGCCCTGAAAAAAGACTTTGGCGTGAGGGCCGGCGTCGGGCTCGCCTTTGAGCGGGTAGGCGAAGGGCTGGATACTGCCGCGGGCATTTTTGAACAAAGCGTCGAACAAGATGCGCAGGCTCCAGTCTTCAAAATCGAAGCCCATGAACAGGTAAAACCGGGGCATGTTGAACGCAGCCAGCAAGCTGTCGGGCAGGCGTTCGTGTTGGGCGCCGGTAATTTTATTGACATAGCCCAGCTGGTCGCCGTAGGTGAGCACCAGCGATTCGGGCTTTTTGTAAAACCCGAACAGGTTGTAGATCAGCGGCGGGTCGGCCTCGCTGAAGTTGTACAGGGGGTCGGGGTTGGGTTTGCGGAAATTGTAGTAGTCGAAGCGAAAATCGCGGACAGCCTGGGCGTAGTAGCGGGCGAAAAAATCGTCGGGCGAGGCATTTACGATCAGTTTGAACGGGAGGTCGGCCAGCTGTTCGAGCATGGGGTGGAGTTCGGCTTCGCGCTCGGCTTTTTGATAAAAATCCTGCACAGCGGCGATGATCATTGTATCGCTCAGGAGGTTGCGCATGCGCAGGGTGCTGGTCACCTGGGCCAGTGATTGGGCTTCATCCGGACTGAGTTGGAGGCCTTTGGCCAGTTGTTCGGCGCAGCGGTCTATCAGGGGGCGGTAGGCGCCGTCGGGTTGCCGGGCGGCGATGGCTGTCGGGCCCAAAAACAGCACACAGCTGCCCTCGCGGATTTGCCGGGCGATGTTCTGGTAAATCGTTTCGGGAAGCGAATCGATGGCGGGCTGGCCGGTGGCTGTCTTTTTTTCCTCGGGCATAAGCGCTGATTTTCGGGGCCTGGGCAGATAACAAAGGTAGAGATGCCTTGGAAATGTGCAAATGATATACCGAAAAAGCGCTGGAGTTTCTGGTGCGGGCTTGCGCGCCGGCAACCAATCGGGGCTTCGCTTGTTACACCGCAGGTTTTGAATTCACCCGTTGTAATTTTTTTAAAATGAAACAAAAAATGCTATTGCTGCTCGGCTTGGCCGTCACTGGCGCCGTGTTGATGGCTTGCTTCGACGCCAACCGAATTGCCGCCAGACCTGCCGCAACACACCACAAAAATGTTATGTCTGATTCTGCCTTTTTCAAATTTACGGTTCCGTCGCTGAGCGGCGAACCCGTTTCACTGGAGCAATTCCGGGGAAAAAAGATCATCGTGCTCAATGTCGCGTCCAAGTGCGGCTACACCCCGCAATACGCCGACTGGGAAAAGTTTTACGCTGAAAACAAAGATCAAGTCGTGGTCTTGGGCTTCCCTTGCAACGATTTTATGGGGCAGGAGCCCGGCTCGGCGGAGGAAATCGCGGCATTTTGCCAGAAAAACTATGGAGTAACTTTTCCGATGTTTGATAAAGTGCACGTCAAAGGTCCGGAAAAAGCCCCGCTGTATCAGTGGCTCACCGATCCGGCCCGCAACGGCTGGAACAGCCAGGAGCCGAGCTGGAATTTTTGTAAATACCTGATCGATGAAAACGGCGCGTTGACGCATTTTTTCGCGTCGAAAGTGAAGCCGGATTCACCGGAGTTTTTGGTGGCTTTGGGCTTGTAGTTGAAAAGATTGACCGTTCAGGAAGCCTGCCGCAATTGCCGGTACGTCCGGTATCCCGGATCGGCCGGTGAGGCGATGAGAAACAGTTTGGCGCCAGTGAGCGTGCGCAAATCGACCGTCGACAACTCCGACAAGAGCACAAAGTCGTGCAGTTTAGCGGTTTGGCCGTTGAAGCTCGCTTCCCCTTCGAGCACGTAGGCCGAGTAAATTTTTGCGGGGTCGGCCTCGAAGCTGTGGGTGCCGCTGTTGAGTTCAACCCGTTGAACTTCCACGCCCGGGGTGTCCATGCGGAAGGGGCTGCCCGGGCCTACGAAGGTTTTGAGGGTGGCGCCATCTTCGGCGTGGGTGGGGAAATCGGCGGCGTGGTAGTCGTCGTAGCTGGCTGGTTGGCTGAGCGTTTTGGTGAGGTCGGGATCGAACCAGATTTGAAACATTTCAGCGCCCTTGCCCATCCATTCGGAGTGGCTGATGCCGTTGCCGGCGCGGATGATCTGCACGTCGCCAGCTTTCAGCGACCGCCATTCGCGCAGTTGGGTGTCGTAGTGGCGGATTTCGCCGGCCAGCACGAAGGAACAAATTTCAAAGCCCTGATGGGGGTGCAGGCCGATGGTACTGTCGGCGACGGCGCGGGCATGCGCCCAATAAAACAGGTTGGAGTAAGGCCGGATGCTGGACTGGTCTTGCGGGAAACCAATGGGTTTGTTTTCCACAATTTCGCCGCCATTGAAGGCGCCCTGGCCTTGTTTTTCCTTAGGAACGATCTGAACAGGCATAGTTTTTTTTAAGAGGAACAGCAAAAATTGCCCAAGGTTGAAACTTCGGGGGGTAAAACGCTCGAACGGATCTTTGCCAAAACCCTGAGCCAGCCGGCGCAGCCTCCAAGTTTTATGATTTATTTGCCGAAAGCCCTTTGTTTTGAGTGTTCTGCCTATATTTGCGCACTTTTTTTAAAAGGTTTTGGCCTGGTCCAGATTCCTGCCCCGCCTGCGGGACACTTAAAACTAACTCAATCGATTAATCACTTACGCTACACAGAGGTATGCAAAGCAAAGGTGTTGTACGTTTTTTCCTGATTGCACTGACAATTGTGTGCTTGTATCAGTTTTCGCTCATTATTCCGACTTCCGGTATTGAAAGCGATGCTGAACGGTACGCAAACGACCAATCGTCCAAGAATCCAAGTGTTTCCTGGCGTTCGCATTACAGCCAATATCTGGACTCCCTGTCCACCGAAACGGTTTTTGAAATTCCGCTCATCAAAAAATTCACCTACGCCGACCTGAAAAAAAGCCAGCTGGCTTTGGGTCTTGACCTGAAAGGCGGCATGAGCGTATTGTTGCAGGTAGACTTGCAGGATTTTTTGAAAAGCCTCTCCGGCAACAGCACCGATCCGAACTTTGCCAAGGCGCTCGAAGCGGCTGCCCAAGCGCAAAAAACGCAACAAGCCGACTATATCACCCTGTTTGCCAACGCCTGGAAGGAGCAAACAAACGGCAAGCCGCTGGCTTCGGTTTTTGCCCGTAACGAATCGCTGAAAAACCAGATCAATTTCGATTCGCCCGACGCCGATGTGCTCCGCGTGATTCGCGATTTGGCCAATAAGACCGTCGACGAAACCTACAAGCGCCTCAAACAGCGTATCGACAAACTTGGCGTGGTGCAGCCTAACGTCAGCCTGGATGCCGCCCGCGACCTGATCCAGGTGGAGCTGCCCGGCATCGACAACCCGCAGCGCGCCCGCGACATGTTGTCGCGCAGCGCCAAACTGGAATTTTGGGATACCTACCGCTTCGGCGATGAGGGCATCAATCAGGCCCTGATCAATGCCGATAACCTCCTGCGCAAACTCGCTACCGGCGATACGAGCGCGCTGGCGGCTACGGTAAAAGATACGACCTACGTGTACCCGACCGGCCCCGACGGCAAAGTGGATTCCAGCGCCACCCCCGAAATGAAGATAGTGGACCGCCCGGCCGAGCAGCAACAAACGGCTGGCCCCTTGCTCAGCCAACTGGCTATGGCCGGCGACAACCGCAGCGTAGTCATCGGTTATGCCGATAAAAATAAAATGAAAGCCATCAGCGAACTGCTGGCCCGCCCGGAAGTACGGCAGCTGTTTCCCGTTGATCTGCGCTTCCTCTGGAGCTTCAAACCCGTCAACGCCGACCCGAGCGTAGCCGGCAGCAGCTCCATTGCCGGGAAATACGAACTGTATGCCATCAAAAAATGGCGCAACCAGGAAAAGGCCCGCCTCGACGGCGGTGTGGTCACGCAAGCCTCTCCGCAACCCGACCCGACTTCGGGCGAGGTGACGGTAGCGCTGGCTATGAACAACGAAGGCGCCCGGATTTGGGCGGAAATGACCAAACTGGCCTACGAACAAGGCAACCGCGAAATCGCCATCGTGCTCGACGACGAGGTGGTGAGCGCCCCCCGGGTAATCAACCCCATCGAAGGCGGCAACTCCTCGATCAGCGGCGCTTTCACGCTGGATGAGGCTACGGACTTGTCGAATATTCTGGAAGTCGGTAAACTTCCGGCCGGCACCCGCATTGTGCAGGAAAGCCAGATCGGCCCTTCGCTCGGCGCTGATAACATCAGCAAATCGCTGCTCGCCCTGATTCTTTCCGTGCTGGTGATCTGCGGCTTTATGATCGCCTACTATTCGCGCGGCGGTATAGTGGCCGTGATTGCCCTGCTAGCCAACCTGTTTTTCATCATCGGTACGCTGGCCTCTTTGGGCACCGTGCTTACCCTGCCGGGCATCGCCGGTATCGTGCTCACCCTGGCAACGGCGGTCGATGCCAACGTAATTATTTATGAGCGTATCCGAGAAGAGTTGCGCGAGGGGCTGGGCAGTATAAAATCCATTGCAGTCGGTTTTGCCCGGGCGCTCCCGGCCATTATCGACGCCAACGTAACTACCTTGCTGACCGCCTTTGTGCTGATCTACTTCGGCCTCGGCCCGATCAAAGGCTTCGGTACGGTGCTGATGGTCGGTATTTTCAGCTCGATGTTTACCGCTATCCTGGTCAGCCGGATGATCACCGACTGGTGGTCGAACCGCGGCACGGAAATAACCTACAGCCATCCCTGGTCGGAGCACTGGCTGGTGGGCGTGAATGTGGATTGGATTGGCAAACGCAAATGGGCGTATATGTTTTCCGCGGCCATCACCGTCATCGGTATCGCTTCGTTTTTCATGCGCGGCTTTGAGCTCGGCGTGGATTTCAAGGGTGGTTATTCGTTCAACGTGCAGTTTGAAAAACCGGTCGATCTGGAAAAACTCCGCCCGGCGCTCAACCAGGCTTTCGGCGGCAACCCGATCGTAAAGGCTGTGAGCGTTGAAAACACCTACAACATCACTACGTCGTACCTGATCAACGATACCGGAGATGATGTGGTAGACCGGGTAGCGGGCAAGTTGCATGAGGGAATTCAGGCCGCCGGCATTGCTTCCAAGTCCTTTGAAAATTTTAAAAATACAGCCGGAACAGGTACGCACATCACGTCCTCCAGCCAGGTTGGGCCTACGGTGGCCGACGATATCCGGAACTCTTCGTTCAAAGCCGGGCTTTGGGGCCTGGTCTTGATCTTCCTGTACTTGCTGGTGCGGTTCCGCCGCTGGCAGTTTTCCATGGGCGCTGTGCTGGCTTTGTTCCACGACGTGCTCATTACGCTCTCCTTTTTCACCCTTTTGCACGGCATCGTTCCATTTTCCCTGGAAATTGACCAGGCTATCATCGCCTGTATCTTGACGGTCATGGGTCTTTCAGTGAACGATACGGTGATCGTTTACGACCGTATACGTGAATTTATCAACACCTATGCCGGGCAACCCAAAGAAGATGTGTTTAACAAGGCTATCAACACGACGCTGAGCCGGACGATGATTACCTCGGGTACCATTGTTGCCGTGGCGGCCATCTTGTTTTTCTTCGGCGGCGACGCGATCAAAGGCTTCTCCTTTGGTATGTTGGTCGGTATCTTCTTCGGTACTTACTCCTCCGTTTTTATCGCTTCTGCCCTCGTGGTCGATTTGACAAAGGAGAAAATCTTGAGCGGCAAAGTGGTGGAGTCGCCCAAACCGGAGACTTCCGCTTACTCGAAAAAGGCGCGCTCCTCGAGCAAGTCCTGATTCGAACCCGATCGGGTTACTCATAAAAAAACCTCCCGATGCCGACTGGCGCCGGGAGGTTTTTTTTATAAACACCTTATTTTCACCGCTTGATAACAACCAAACACTACCCGCATGCGCTACTCCCTGTTTTTTCTGTGCTGCCTGAGCGCCTTTTCCCTGGCTGCTCAAAAAGAAAATTCCGACCTCTACCTGCAACGCGCCCAGCGCATTTTGAAAAAAACGCCGGTGATCGATACCCACATCGACTTCCCGTACAGCCTGGTGGAGCGCCAGGAGTGGTACACGCCCGGCTACACGGCTCTAGCACTCCGGCACCCAGGCGGCGATTTTGATCACGAGCGCGCCAAGGCCGGCGGGCTCTACGGGGCATTTATGTCGATTTACATTCCGGCTTCTTACCAAAAAATGGCGCCTGGTGCGTCGAAAGCCCTGGCCGATTCGCTGATCGACATGGTGCACGCCATCGCCCGGGAATACCCGGATAAATTCGCCCTGGCCTTCCGCTCGACCGATATTTTAAAAAACTTCAAAAAAGGCATTGTCTCGCTGCCGATGGGCATGGAAAATGGCGCGCCCATCCAGACCTTGGCCGATGTGGCGTACTTTCACCAACGCGGCATCCGGTACGTTACGCTGACCCACAGCCGCGACAACCAGATTTCGGATTCTTCCTACGATACCTTGCACACCCACGGCGGCCTGAGCGACTACGGGCGGGAGGTGGTGCGGGAGATGAACCGCGTCGGAATTTTGGTCGACGTGAGCCACCTGAGCGACGACGCCATCCGCGATGTGCTGGACGTAGCGACGCGCCCGGTGATCGCCACCCACAGCGCCTGCCGGCATTTTACGCCCGGCATGGAGCGCAACCTCTCCGACGAGTTGATTCGTGCCATAGCCCTGCAACACGGGGTAATCCAGGTGCCTTTCAGCCATTATTTCCTCAGCACGCATGCCCGGGAAGTGTTTTTTCAAAGCGAAAAAGAAATGAAAGAGCGGGGCTTGGACGAGCACAGCCCGGAAGCGCGGCAATTCATGCGGGAGTCGCTCGGCCGCTCGGGTATTTCCGTGCGCGACGTAGCCGACCACATCGACCACATCAAAAAACTGGTGGGCGTGGATTACATCGGCCTTGGCGGCGATTTCGACGGTGTGGGCCTGGCCCTGCCGCCCGATCTGGCCGATGTGAGCATGTACCCGAACCTGATCGCCGAGCTCTTGCGCCGGGGGTACAGCCGGCAGGACATTCAAAAAATCTGCTATCAAAACATGCTGCGCGTTTGGCGCGCAAGCGAGTAGCCGGAAAAACAATCAGGCGCCGCGGCTGCACAAGTGGGCCGGGCGCCTGATAGCGCTACTGGAATGCTGAAAATCTATTCGGCCGGGTCGTTGCCGGCTTTCTTTTTGGGAGCGGCTTTGGCTTTTGCCGGCTTTTTCGCCGGTTCGGCAGCGGCAGATTCCGGAGTTTCCTCCTTGGTTTTTTTCGCTGCTTTGGCCTTGGGTGTTGCCGCAGGCGCCTCGGCTTCGGGTGCTGGAGTTTCCGTTGTTTCTGTGGGCGCTTCGTTGTGTTCCTGGGCCAGTGTTTCGGCGATTTCCTCCGCTTTCTCCACTACGTCGCCGAGCAGGGCGTCAGCTTTTTCCACCACATCGTCGAGCAGGTCGGCGGCTTTTTCGCTGAGCACCTGGCCGACGGCTTTGGCGCTGTCGATCATGTCTTCGAGCGATTCGCTGAGCACAGCGGCGGCTGATTTGAACACATCTTCTTTTTCCGGTTCAGCCGTTTCCGCTGGTTCGGCAGCGGGCGGGGCTGTTTCGGCGGCGGGAGCCGTGATCGCGGCGATTTCTTCTTTGGCGGCCTGTTTGGCGGCTTCAAATTTTTTGCGGTCATCCGCTTTGGCGCTGCGTTTGGCTTCTTTTTCCTTGGCGTTGGCGATTTGCCGTTCGACTTCGGCGCGGGTGTGCAGCATTTCGTTGAGTTTTTCGCGCTTGGAGTGTACGCGTTCCTCGATCATTTTGATTTTGGCGCTGCGGATTTGCGCTTCGAGTTGGCCTTCGGTGGAGGCTACTTTTTTCTGTTGAAAGGCGAGTTCTTCCTCATCGCGGCGAATGCTGCCCTCCATACGGCGAATGGCATCGTTGAGGCCGTTGAGACGGCGTTGGTGGCGTTCGACGAGCGAGCCGTCGTTGGCGCCGGGGCCGAATTTCAGTTCTTTGGCTTTTTTGAAGGCGCCGTCGAGCCGCGACCAGAGTTTGTTGCGGTGCTCGTTGCCCATTTTGGAGTCGCGGTATTTGCGTTGGAGTTTTTTAAGATCGTCGAAAATAGCGCCCATTTTGGCGCTTCCGGAGGCGATACGGGCTTCTACGGTTTCGAGGCTGGCGCTAAATTCTTCATATAATTTTTCCGATTGGGCCAAGAACTCGCTTTGGAGTTTGGACCGGAGTTTTTTCATGTCTTCGAACAACACGTTGATGTTGTCGCGCAGGCTGTCGGCATGGCTGCGAAAGAGGTTGCGTTCGCGGGCTTGTTCCTGCACTTTATCCCAGAAGCTGCGCAGGCTTTCCCAGACGTCGTTGTCGAATTCGGAGAGGCTTTGGACTTTTTCCTTGAACTCGGCGAGTTCTTGTTCGTAGGCGGCGTGCAGTTTGGAGGACAGGACGACGAAGTGCCACTCGGTTTGAGCGCGCTGGATGAGGTCGCCGCGTTCGACTTTGAGTTCGTCGGGTAGCAGGCCTTCCGTGACGCTGAGTTCGCGTTCCTGGCTGGTATGCGGGTCGGGGAATTCCACGGGGGCGTTGTCGGTGCGCCAGTCGTTCATCATTTGGTTGACAAACTCCTCGGTGGCAACGGTTTCGGGGAAAGTGTACAACATGATCTTGTTGTCTTCAGCCCGGAGTTCCAGGGCGATCAGTACTTTTTCGTTTTCAGCGTTGGTTCCCCAAACTACGATCTTGTTCTTCATTACTTGTCTGTTTACTGGAAATTAAAGGACGGTGCTAACAGTGTAGTGTAATTCTAAAATTTAGGCCCAGGCTCTGGTTTAGAGGCGTGCTGGGCGGGTAAAATTAAGCGGAAACGCTTTCTTTTTGCGCTTTTTGGGGTGAAACATGCAAAATCCCTTGGCGGAGCAGGTACTCGGCAATTTGAACGGCATTGGTGGCGGCGCCTTTCCGGAGGTTGTCCGATACCACCCACATATTGAGGCTGTTGGGCTGGCTTTCGTCGCGCCGCAGCCGGCCGACAAACACCTCGTCTTTATCGTGGGCATGCAGGGGCATGGGGTATTTCAGGGCCGAAGGGTCGTCGACGAGCACTACGCCGGGGGCTTGTGCGAGCAGTTGGCGCACTTCGTCGAGGCTGTAGTCGTTGGCAAATTCGATATTGACCGATTCGGAATGGCCGCCCATAACGGGCACGCGCACCGTAGTGGCGGTGACCCGGATGCTGTTGTCGCCCATGATTTTCTGGGTTTCGTTCACCATTTTCATTTCTTCTTTGGTGTAGCCGTTGTCCAGAAATACGTCGATGTGGGGCAGCAGGTTGAGGTCGATGGGGTAGGGGTAGGCTTTTTCGCCGTTGCGGCCTTCGCGCTCGTCCATCAGTTGGTTGACGGCTTTGAC
>CAZVZH010000023.1:0-10614 GCA_964630705.1 uncultured Saprospiraceae bacterium
CGTTTCTTTTTGAAAAAAAAGGTCTGGGAGCGCCGAAAAAAGGTCTTCTTTTTGGGAAAAAAGGTCTGGGATGGGGAAAAGAAGCGTTTCTTTTTTGGAAAAAAGGTCTGGTTTGGGAAAAAGAAGCGTTTCTTTTTCGAAAAAAAGGTCTGGGAGCGCCGAAAAAAGGTCTTCTTTTTGAAAAAAAAGGTCTGGAATCCCCGAAAAAAGGTCTTCTTTTTGAAAAAAAAGGTCTGGGAGCGCCGAAAAAAGAGGTATCCCTTCCTAAAAAAACCTTACAGATTTTGCCCACCGTTCCAGCCGAACGGCATCTTGATTTTCGCCGGGCATAAAAGCCGGAATGGCGGCTCGGCAGATCAAAAAAGTCAATCAGCTTATTGCTTTCCCCGTTGATAACTTAATGCCGAAATGCGGAGTCGTTCCGCTTTCAGTCGATTTTTCAAAACCGGCCCACCCTGCCGGAGGTTCTTTGCAGACTTTTTTACCATCCGGCTCAACTTTCAGTTCCGGGCCGCTACTTCAACCTCCTGCTACATGGCCAACCCGCTTTTTCTTCAACGCAGCGCTTGTCTCGTTTTCACTTTCCTGTTTTTCACTTTTTCCCTGCTCGGGCAAATACCCCAAGGCAATCGCGGCAACTGGCCGGCAACCGGCGGTCAGATGAATCCCGCGCAAATGAACATCGGCCGGTTTTACGGGCGGGTGCTGGACGAGGCTACCGGCAAGGGCTTGGGGTACGCTTCGGTTCAGTTGACGACAATGCGTTACGACAGCGTCAGCCGCTCGATGAAAGAAAAAATCATGGCCGGCCAGCTCACCGAAGAGAACGGCGACTTCAGCCTCGCCAACCTTCCGCTCATGGGCCAGTACACCCTGAAAATCAGCTTTATGGGCTACGCCAACTATGAACAGAAGGTGTCCTTTGGTTTGGGCAACCCTATGGGTCAAAATCCGGCCAAAGGCGCAGAAGGTTTTAGCATGGGCAATGTGGACAAGGATCTGGGCGACATCGTGCTGGCCGCCAGCGCCCAACTGCTGAAAGAAGTGACCGTCACCGGCGAAGGTTCGGCCGTGAGCCTGGCCCTGGACAAAAAGGTGTACCGCGTAGACAAAGACGGCGTCGCCGCCGGCGGCAATGCCGAAGACGCCCTGCGCAATGTGCCCTCGCTGAATGTCGACATCGACGGCAACGTGACCATGCGCAACGCCGCGCCGCAAATATTCGTCGACGGGCGCCCCACAACCCTCAGCCTGAACCAAATACCGGCCGATGCCATCGACGTCATCGAGGTGATCACCAACCCTTCGGCCAAGTACGACGCCTCCGGCGGCACCGCCGGCATCCTGAATATCGTGCTGAAAAAAGAACGCCGTATCGGCTACAACGGCATGCTGCGCGCCGGCGTCGACATGCGCGGGCGCACCAACCTCGGCGGCGACATCAATGCCCGCGAAGGCAAGATCAACGCTTTTTTGAGCCTGGGCTATTTCGACCGAAAATCGCTGGGCGAAGGCGAAACCGACCGCTACAACTTTTTCGGCAGCCCGCTCACCAATGTTTTCCAGTACACCGACTCGCGCAGCAACCGCCTGTTCGGATACGCCCGCGGCGGCATCGACTGGTTTGTCAACAACCGCAACACCCTCACCTTTACCGGCAACTTTCACGGCGGCGGTTTTGACGCTTTCGACGCGCTGGACATCCAAACCGATACGCTGGCTGGCGGACAGGTTGCCGGCAGCGCGTTGTCGGTGCGCCAATCCAACAGCGACCGGAATTTCCGGAATGCCGGCGGCCAGATTCTGTACAAACACCTGTACCCCAAAGACAAAAAAGAATGGACCGCCGATATCAACCTCAACACCAGCAACTGGGATAACTCGGGCGCCTTCAGTACGCAGTACCTGAATACGCCGCTGGTTTCGCGCCAGCAACAAACCGGCGACGGAACAAACAACCAGTTCACCTTCCAGACCGACTATGTGGACCCGCTCACGGCCAACATCAAAATCGAAACCGGAGCCCGGGCGGCCTTGCGGTATTTTACCAGCAACAACGCCAGCTTCCAGTTCGACGCGGCTACCCAAGCCTTTGTGCGGGCGCCCTCCTTCGCCGATCAGTACGAATTTGTCGATCAGGTGTACGCCGCTTATGGCACCGTCAGCCATTCGTTCAAAAAATGGGGTTACCAGCTGGGCCTGCGCGTAGAAAGTTCGTTTTACACCGGAACGCTGGTCGATGTGAACACCGAGTTCAGCAACGAATACCCCTTCAGCCTCTTTCCCAGCGTGTTCGCCTCCTACAAACTGAACGAGGAAGACAACCTGCAAGCCAGTTTCAGCCGGCGCATCAACCGGCCCAACTTTTTTCAACTCAACCCCTTCCCCGATTTTTCCGATTCCCTGCTCCTCTCACGCGGCAACCCGGGCCTGGTGCCGGAGTTTACCAACTCGTTCGAACTGTCGTACCAGAATATTTTCAGCCGCGACCACAACGTGCTGGCCACCGCGTATTACAAGCGCGCCACCGACCTGATTACCGGTTACCAGTTCACGGAGTTCAACCCCAGCCTCGACCGCGATGTGATCGTTTCCACTTACACCAATTCCAACTCGAGCACGGCTTACGGCGTCGAACTGACCTTCAAAAATACCTTTTGGAAAAAATTTGAACTCACCAGCAACCTGAATTTTTACAATTCGGAGGTGGATGCCCAAAACATCGAAAGCGACCTGTCGCGCCAGCAATTCACCTGGTTTGTCAAAGAAAATCTGAACATCAAACTGCCCGCCGCTTTCACCTTTCAGGCCTCAGGCAGCTACCAAAGCCGGACGGCCTTTGCGCTCAACAGCGGCAGCCGCTGGGGCGGTTGGGGCGGCGGCGCCAGCTCGACCGCGCAGGGATACACCCTGCCGGTTTGGTTTGTCGATTTGTCGGTGCGCAAAGACTTGTGGAAACGCACGGCCTCGGTCACGCTCAGCGTGCAGGATATTTTCCGCAGCCGCCGCACCGGTTCGTTTTCGGAGTCGGACCTGTTCCGGCAGGAGTCGTGGCGCATTCGCGACCCGCAGCTGGTCCGCCTCAACTTTTCCTGGCGTTTCGGCAAATTCGACCTTTCGCTGTTCCGGCGCAAAAACATGAAAATGGGCGGGGACGACTCCGGTATGGACGGCGGGTTTTAGTAACGACTTTGATTTGGTTAGACGAGGATTTACAAGATTTGGTTAGACAGGATTGGCAGGATTAACAGGATAAAAAGAAAATAGAAAAACTAATCCTGTCAATCCTGCCAATCCTGTCTAACCAAATCTTGTAAATCCCGTCTAACCAGAAATTTTAGTGTTAGCGCTAAAGCCAACCTTAGTACCTTTGCCTCCCAAATTCAAAACCTTGCGTTTCATCAAAAACTCCTTGCGGCGGTGGTACCGCTCTATTCCGCGAACGGAAGACAACCGGCTGCGCTGGGGCTTGTACTTCCGGCGGTTGGTATTCCGGCTGATGCTGTGGTTCCTGGGCCTGACGGTAGGGGTAACGATCCTGTACCGCTTTCTGCCGGTGCCGGTTACGCCGCTAATGATCATCCGGAGCGTTCAGCAGGCGAATGATCCGGACCGCGATTTCCGGCTGGCCAAAGACTGGGTGGGCTTCGACGCGTTGTCGCCCAAGCTCCAGCTGGCGGTCGTCTGTGCGGAAGATCAGGAGTTTCTGGAACACATCGGTTTCGATTTTGAAGCCATCGAAAAAGCCATCGAGCACAACCAGAAAAGCCGCCGCAAACGGGGCGCGAGCACCATCAGCCAGCAAACGGCCAAAAATGTTTTTTTGTGGCCGTCGCGGTCCTGGATTCGCAAAGGCCTGGAAGTGTATTTTACCTTCCTGATCGAGGCGCTCTGGAGCAAAGAGCGGATCATGACGGTGTACCTGAATATCATCGAGTTTGGCGACGGCATCTACGGCGCAGAGGCGGCTGCGCAGCGCTTTTTTGACAAACCCGCCAGCCGGCTGAATGCCGAGGAGTCGGCCCTGATGGCGGCCGTGTTGCCCAACCCGCTCAAACGCTCGGTGACCAATCCGTCGCGGCAGGTTCGGCAGCGGCAGCGCTGGATTCTCAGCCAGATGCGCATGTGGGGCGGCAAGATCGACTTCGAGGAGCCCAACACCCCGCGAAAGCCGCAGTAATCCGACCAACCCATGACGAAAAAACATAAAAATAAACGTCCCGCCCCACCTCCCCCCTCCCCGCCTGCGCCTCCGGCGGCCGAACCCCAACAGGAACACCGGAAGTTTCAGCGCCTGCTTCCGCTGGGACTGGCGCTGCTGGCCGCTGCCGTGTATGCTTTTTCGGTAAAAAACGGCTTCGTGTTCTTCGACGACGACAAAGCTATCCTGTACAACTCCGCGCTGAAAAACCCTTCCCTGGGCAAATTTTTCAGCGGACAAAACCTGGGCATGTACGCCCCGATGTCGTGGATCGCCTACTGGTTGGGCAGCGCGATCTCCGGGACGGACGCCTGGGGCTACCATTTGCTTGGCTTGCTGCTGCACGCGCTAAACAGCGCCCTGGTTTTCACTATTTTATACCGGCTGTTTCGGCGCCAATGGCCGGCTGTTTTTGCAGCGGCCCTGTTTGCCGTGCACCCGGTTCAGGTGGAAGCGGTTTCCTGGGCGGCGGCGCTGAGTACGGTGTTGTTTTCCAGTTTTTACCTGCTGAGTTTTCTCGCCTATTTGAATTGGAAGCGCAGGCCCGTTCCCATGCACTACAGCCTGGCTTTGCTGGCTTTCGCCCTGGCTTGTTTGTCCAAATCGGCGGCAGTCACCCTGCCCCTGGTGTTGCTGGCGGCGGATGCGTTTGAAGGGAACCGCTGGGACTGGAAGTTTTTGTGGAACAAGGCGCCGTTTTTTGCTTTCAGCTTGTTTTTTGGGGCCTATACGTTTGTCACCCGCGCACAGGAAGGGCACGACATCGAGGCTTCGTCCAGCGTTTTTTCGGCGCTCGACCGGTTTTGGATGGTGAGCCAGACGCTGTTGTTTTATCCGGTTAAAATACTGGCGCCGCTGGGCTTTTCCGTCGCGTATCCTTTTGTAAAATCCGGGGGTTCCTGGCCCTGGCACTATTATGTTGCACCATTAGCCCTGGCTGGATTAGCGGCTCTGGTGTGGCTGAAATTCCGTCAAAACCGCGAAGTATTGCTGGCCCTGGCTTTGTACCTCTTGCCCTTGACGGTGATGCTGCCTTTCCGCACCGTGGGCAGTTTCGAGCTCCGCTCCGACCGCTATGTTTACCTTTCCTGTATCGGCTTGTTTCTCGTCCTGGCCCTCGCGCTGGAACGCTTGAAGCCCCTGGCGCGCTTGGGCATCCTGGCGGTATTGGTTGTTGCATTGGGCGGACTGGCAGTGCAACAAACCCGCGTTTGGAAAGACGGCATAGCCCTGTTTACCAATTGCGTAAAAAAAACGCCCCAGGCCGCGCTGTGCCAATGTAACCTGGCGTACAGCGAGTTGTTGTCGTTCCGCTTTGACGACGCCGTTGCGCACTACAGCGCAGCGCTGAGCAGCGACCCTTCTACCGTGGAGGCCTACAACGGACGCGGACAAGCGTATTTTCAACTCAAAAAAATACCGGAAGCCCTGGATGATTTCACCAAGGCCATCGAGGCGGGCCTGGTCAGTCCCAAACTTTTCCTCAACCGGGGCAAATGCCTGGTCATGCTCAACCGGCCGCAGGAGGCGCTGCCCAACCTGAACCGGAGCCTCGAACTGGAACCCAATGCCCCGGAGGCTTATTTTTTCCGGGCAGTAGTGCAGGAAAAAACCGGCGCGCCCGACCGGGCAGAGGCAGATTACAGCCGGGCCTACGCCCTCAACCCCGAATACCTGGAAGCCCTGGTCAACCGGGCGCTGGTCCGCATGAACAAAGGCGCCCTTCAGGAAGCCATCGCTGACTACACCCAGGCCATAAGCCTGCGGCCCAACCTGGTCATGCTGTACAACAACCGCGGCTATGCGCATTTTAAAAACGGCCAGATCGAACAGGCCCTGCAAGATGTGAACCAAGCCATCGCACTCGATCCGAATTATGCCCGGGCCTACCAAACCCGGGCCGTGATATACCAACAAACCGGCCGGCCGGCGCAAGCCCAGGCCGACTTGCTGATGTTGCAACGCCTTCAAGGCCGGTAAGGATTATATTTTTGTAAAACACCTTCATTTAATACCCGACACCCATGAAAAAGGCATTTTTTATCCTTTTACTCTGCCTCCCGGCAATGGCCGGTTTTTCGCAAAAACAAACGCCGGTTTACGCCTTCACCAATGGCCAATGGTATACCGGCACAGGCTTCGAACCCGCAAACTGGTACAGCGTCGACGGCCAGCTGACCCAAAAACAACCCGCCCAAATCGACTCGACCTTTGACCTGGAAGGCCGGTGGATAGTGCCGCCGGTAGGCGATGCTTTCTGCTCCAGCGTATCCGAACATTCCAATCCGGCGCAGCAGTTGCAGGCCTACCTGGGCGAAGGTATTTTTTACCTTCAAGTGCTCGGCAACACACAGGAGGGCCGGAAAAGGGCCGAGGGCGCCCGGCATAACGGCCTGCCGGAAATCGCTTTTGCCAACGGCGCCATTACCTGCATGCTCGGGCACCCTTTTCTCGAATACGAAGCGCCGGCCAATGGCGTGCGGGGCGCGCAGCAACGGGTGGAAAAATACCCGGAACTGCGGGAGAGTCGGAAAATGCAGGGCGACGGCTACTGGTTTGTCGACAGCAAAGCCGGCTTGAAAACGGCCTGGGAAAAAATTATGGCGCAGCGCCCACAGGTGTTGTCCATTTACCTGCTCGATGCCGAAAACAGCGGGGGCAAGGAAACCAAAGGCTTGAGCCCCGACATGGCAAAAGCCGTGGTAAAAAAAGCCCGGCGCGCCGGTATTCCCGTTTTTGCGCATGTCGAAACCGCTGCCGACCTGCGCCTGGGTTTGAAAATTGGGGTGCAGGGTTTTGCCAACTTGCCCGGCCATCTTTGGGATGGTTCCGGCGATGGCGCAAAGTATCAGCTGACCGACGCCGACCTGAAAGCGCTCGCCAAGAAAAAAACAGCAGTAATTCCGCTTTTTTCCCACGCCCAAACCAAGAATATTCGGCCCGGTAGTCCGGCCGGGCAGGCCGAACTGTTCAAGCGTTTGTTGCAGCACGGGGTAAATGTGATTGCCGGCTCCGACGACAGCCAGCGCACCCTGCGGGGCGAGATCAACTACTGGTTCCAGGTCGGAAGCGTAGACGATGCGCGGGCCTTGCAAATTTTATGCGTCAACACCCCGCAAGCAATTTTTCCCAAACGGAAAATCGGCCGCTTTGCCGAAGGTTACGAAGCTAACTTTCTGGTGCTCACCAGCAACCCGCTCGATAATATTTTGAAATTGCGGGCAATGGCGTTTATGGTGTACCAGGGGAAAATAGTGCCTACGGCGCCGGCGCCCGGGCGGAAATAATTTGCGCGTAATGGTCGGCTTGGATCAACTTGCCCTTTGGACCTATCCGAAATCGTGTCAGATTTGATTTCATAAAAACGGACTCCAAGTTGGTGGCCGACCAGGAGAATTATAACAGGATTGACAGGATTACCAAGATTTAGAAGCCGTTCCGTGCTTCTAAATCTTGGTAATCCTGTCAATCCTAATCCTGTCTAAAAAAAAGAGTCTTCCCGCGTCAGGGAACTTCAGCATATATCAAGGACAAATGATGAACACCATACAAAAAACGGGATGTTCATCATTTCAAAAAACCTTGCTCCAGGTGCTTATGAACGATCAAATAAGTGGCTTCCTTCTTACGGCAGATCACACTACAACGCCTGAATCAAATCGTACTGCGTAATAATATGCGCGCTGCCCGAACGGTCGCGGGCGATCACGGCCGGTACGTTGCGGCCCAGGTAGCGGTTGAGTTGGCTGATCGGAAGGTCGTCCTGCACCGCCGGAAAGGCGTCGCCCATGATCTCGTTTACTTTCTTTTCCGAATTGTTGAGCGGACTTTCCAACAGCAGGTGCAGCACCTGTTTTTCGGTGATGGACCCCACGATGGATTCGCCGTCCAGCACCGGGAGCTGGCTGATGTCGTGTTCTTTCATCAGGTTGAAGGCGGCGCGCACGGTGTCGGATTTTTGAACGGCGACGAAGCGGCGTTCTTTTTTCCGGGAAATGATGTCGGCCACCTTGAGCTCGCGGTCCAGGAAGCCGCGCTGGAGCATCCAGTCGTCGTTGTAAATTTTACCGACATAGCGGCTGCCGTGGTCGTGAAAGATGACCACCGCCACGTCGTCTTTTTTCAGGCGGCCGCGGAGTTGCCAGAGGGCGCCCATCGCGCTGCCGGCGGAATAGCCAAGTAGCAGGCCTTCTTCCCGGGCCAGGCGGCGCGCCCACACGGCCGCGTCTTTGTCGCTCACTTTTTCAAACAAGTCGATGAGGGAGAAATCGACGTTGGCCGGCAAAATATCCTCGCCGATACCTTCGGTGATGTAGGGGTAAATTTCTTTGGGGTCGAACACGCCTGTTTCATGGTATTTTTTGAACACGGAGCCGTAGGTGTCGGCGCCCCAGATTTGAATATTCGGGTTGCGCTCTTTGAGGTAGCGCGCCACGCCGGAAACCGTTCCGCCGGTGCCAACGCCCACTACCAGGTGGGTGACCTTGCCTTCCGTTTGTTCCCAGATTTCGGGGCCGGTACTTTCGTAGTGCGCCTGGCGGTTGGAGAGGTTGTCGTATTGGTTGCACCAAAAGGAGTTGGGGATTTCGCCGCTGAGCCGGCGCGCGATGGAATAATACGAGCGGGGGTCTTCGGCTTCGACATTGGTCGGGCAAACGATCACCTCGGCGCCCAGGGCTTTGAGCAGGTCGATTTTTTCCTTGCTCTGCTTGTCGGTGGTGGTGAAAATGCAGCGGTAGCCGCGCACGCAGGCGACGAGCGCCAGGCCCATGCCGGTGTTGCCGGAGGTGCATTCGATGATGGTGCCGCCGGGCTTGAGGTCGCCGCGCGCTTCGGCATCGTCGATCATTTTGACAGCCATGCGGTCTTTGATGGAATGGCCCGGATTGAAGGTCTCCACTTTGGCCAGCACAAGGGCGGGAATATCTGCTGCGACGCGGTTGACTTTGACCAGGGGCGTATTGCCGATGGTTTCGAGAATGTTGTTTTTATAGTTCATGTGTCGTGAAAATTCTAAAAATCCTGGAAATCTTGTTCATCCTGTCGAAAGCCTAAGTCGGCGCTGTTTTTTTATCAAAATGGAATTTGTCGGCTATAAGATTTGGGATGACGTTGGTGCACCAGTTTTACACGCCCGGGTCGAGACGGCTGAGCATCACCTGCCGTATTTGTTCTTTGAGTTGGGGGATATCGTCCGGGCCAAGTGGTTCGGTTTGAATAGGGCCGTCCCAAACGATGCGCAAGGTGCCCGGGCGCAAATCGATCGATTTGGCGCTGGCCGAAATCGCTCGGGCGTTGGTAATGGTTTGGATGGCAATAGGCGCTTTCGTTTGAATGGCGATTCGAAAAGCGCCGTCGAAAAATGGGGCCAGCGGTTCTTCCGAACGGTTCCGGCTGCCCTCCGGGTAAATAAAAATGCTCCAGCCGGCGGCGAGTTGTTGTTTCAAGTCCACCACACTCCTGGCCCGGCTGATGGCGCTCCGCCGGTCGACGGAGAGGCACATTTTTTTTACCACCCAGCCGAACACTGGTACCTGGTGCAGTTCCTGTTTGGCTAAGAAGCGGAAAATGCCCGGGAAGGCTTCGGCATTCACGATAAAATCGAGCGCCGAGCGGTGGTTGCCAACGATCACGTACGATTGTTTGGGGTCCAGTTTCCCGGCGCCGCTCACCCGCACCCGGATACCCACCAGGGTTAAAAAGGTGGGGGTGAATACGTGGTGCAAGTACCAGATATTGCGGCGCAAGGCGCGTTCGCCGGGCGTAGCCGCCATATTGAACAGCAGCACCGCCATACTCAGAAACATGAGCAGGATAAACAAGGTGACGGCGTAGACCGCCCAAATTTTTCGGAAAAATGCCATGCAGCGCTATTCGAGCGGCAAAGGTAGAAAGCCCCTTGGAGGCAACCAAGCGGCGCAGCGTTTTAACCTGCCGGCTCGGATTGAAAGTCGGACACCTTTTTTTTCGGTAAAAAGCCCAGTTTTTCGCCTTCTTCCAACATCCGTTGGAACGCCGGTTCAAAGCCATTGGAAATTTCGCCTTCGAGAATGGCCTCCCGCACCGCCGTTTTGATGATGCCGACTTCTTTCGAAGGGGCCAGGCCGAAGGTGCTCATGATAATATCGCCGGTGATCGGTGGCTGCCAGAGGCGCAGCCGGTCGGCCTCGGTCACTTCCGACATGCGCTCCTTCAGGTATTGGTACCCCTCGAGGTAGCGGGCCATTTTGCGGGGGTTTTTGGTGGTGATATCCGATTCGCAGAGTTGGAGCAGGTCGTCGATATCGGGGCCGGCGTCGAACAACAGGCGGCGGACAGCGCTGTCGGTCACTTCTTCTTTCGTGAGGCTGATGGGGCGCAGGTGGAGGCGCACCATTTTTTGCACGTAATCCATTTTGGCGTCCAGCGGCAGG
>CAZVZH010000023.1:10624-33310 GCA_964630705.1 uncultured Saprospiraceae bacterium
CCTCCTCGAAGTATTTCGTCGGGCAACTGACCTCGCCGATGGTGAAGCCGTGCCAGAGGATTTGCGCGAGCATCTGGTTGTCGAAGATGAAGTCGTCGCTGTTGGCGTCCAGCGGCAGGCGCATTTTTCTGAAAATGCGGGGCACCATGTTGGCGCCCAGCCATTCGTGCCCGTGAAAGGTCCAGCCTTGCTCCGGGTGAAATTTTTTGGTAGCCGGTTTGGCAATATCGTGCAGCAGCGCCGCCCAGCGCAGCCAGATGTTGTGGCTGCGGGCGCAGAGGTTGTCGAGCACTTCGAGGGTATGGTAAAAATTGTCTTTGTGCCCCCTACCCTGCCGGTCTTCCACGCCTTGCAGGGCGGTGAGTTCGGGAAAGATCAGGTGCAGCAGTCCGGTGTCGAACAGCAAGGCGAAACCCACCGAGGGCTTGGGCGTCATCAGGATTTTTTCCAACTCGGTGGTGATGCGCTCCTTGGAGATGATGTGGATGCGCTGTTTGTTGGCCGCAACAGAGCGGAGCGTGTTCGGCTCTATGGTAAACCCCAGCTGGGTAGAAAAGCGAATGGCCCGCAGCATGCGGAGCGGGTCGTCGGAAAAGGTGCGGCCCGGCTCCAGCGGGGTTTTTATCAGTTTTTTTTCGAGGTGGTCGAGCCCGTTAAAGGGGTCGATGATCTGGCCGAAATCGGCCTCGTTCAGGCTGACGGCGAGGGCGTTGATGGTAAAATCGCGGCGGTTTTGGTCGTCTTCCAGGCTGCCTTGCTCCACGTCGGGTTTGCGGCTGTCGTGCTGGTAGCTTTCTTTCCGCGCGCCGACAAACTCGATCTCGATGCCTTCGTACCGGAGCATGGCGGTGCCGAAGCGGCGGTACACGACCACCTTGGGCACGGGGTTGAGTTTGGCAGCCAAGGCTTGGGCGAGTTGAATGCCGTCGCCGACACAGACGATATCGATGTCTTTGGTGGGGCGGCCGAGCAGTCGGTCGCGCACATAGCCGCCCACGACGTAGGCCGGAACGCCCAGGTCTTTGGCGCAGCGGCCTACTTGTTCGAAAATTTTGCGTTCGTGCGGCTGAATTGAAAAAATCATGTCAAACGGCCAGTTCCATTCCTGAATAAACGTCTTCGATTTCGTCCAACACCCCGAACAGCGCCTCGGGTTCCATTTCGGTGACCAGGCGCATGCGGTAAGGTTTGATGTTGGGCAAATCCCGGAAATACGGGGAGTAATGCCGGCGCATTTCCAGCACGCCGAGTTTCCAGCCTTTCCAGGCAATACTGTCGGTCAGGTGCTGGCGGGCAGCCCGCACCCGTTCGACCACGTCGGGCGGCGGCAGGAGTTCGCCGGTGGCGAAATAATGTTTGATTTCGCGGAAAATCCAGGGGTAGCCGATGCTGGCTCGGCCGATCATAATGCCGTCGGCGCCGTAACGGTTGCGGTATTCGAGGGCGCGCTGGGGCGAGTCGACGTCGCCGTTGCCGAAAACGGGAATGTGCAGGCGCGGATTTTCTTTGACTTTGGCAATCCAGCTCCAGTTGGCTTCGCCTTTGTACATCTGCACGCGGGTGCGGGCGTGAATGGTCAGGGCCTGGATGCCGACATCCTGCAAGCGTTCGGCGACATCAACGATATTGATGCTGCCTTCGTCCCAGCCCAGGCGGGTTTTTACGGTTACAGGTTTGCGGGTGCTTTTTACGACGGCGGCGGTGAGCTCGACCATTTTCGGGATGTCGCGCAACAAGCCCGCGCCAGCCATCCGGCAGGCCACTTTGGCGACCGGACAGCCGAAATTGATGTCGATAATGTCGGGGTTTTTGGCTTCGATCATTTCAGCCGCCTCGATCATGTTTTCGAGCTGGCCGCCGAAATACTGGATACCTACCGGCCGCTCGTAATCGAAAATCTCCAGTTTTTTCAAACTTTTGATCGCCTCATGGACCAGGCCGTCGGCGCTGATAAATTCGGTGTACACCAAATCGGCGCCCTGGTCTTTGCAGAGTTTGCGAAACGGCGGATCGCTCACGTCCTCCATGGGAGCCAGGAGGAGCGGATAGTCCTTTAATTCAATGTCGCCAATGTGGATCATAGCAGGCGGCAAAAATAGGCATAATTCCCGGGATGCTTAACGGAGCAGGGTAATGTTGCCCTGTGACTGGACTTGCAGGGCGCCGTCGCCCCGTCGCCACCACACACGGTAGACATAGACATCGGAAGGAACCGGTTCGCCGTTTACCGTGCCGTCCCAACTGGCAGCCGGGTCGGTGCTTTCATAAATTTTTTGTCCCCAGCGGTTGAAGATTTCCATGCGGTCGACCACGGCCAGACCGTTGAGGATCACCATTCGGAACACGTCGTTTTCCCCATCATTGTCGGGGGTGAAGGCATTGGGGAAATCGACTTTCGGGAAGATCAGTTTGAAGGTTTTGCTCGCCGTTTTCTGGCAGCCGTTCGCAGTGGTCAGCGTCACTTTATAGGTGACCTCCGCCACGGTGGTATCATTGGACGACGGAACCACCTCGACCGACTCGGTGGTGAAGGGCAGCAATTTGGTATCCACGGTTTTTTCCTCCCAGCCCAGGTTGAAATTTGATAAATTTTGCGGTGGGTCGGTCAGGGCGATCAAGGTAACCGGCGTGCCCACGAATACTTGGTTGGTATCGGGAAAGCTCTGCAAGTTGAGTTTGAAATTGTCCACCACATTTACCAAAACCGACTTTTTCAACGAGCAGGTATCGCCAAAAGCAAAGGTAACCGTGTACGTTGTCGGCGCCGTTGGCGTCGGGTTGATGCTGGCAGTAGTGGCGCCGTTGCTCCAAAAATAGCTGCCGTTCGGATTGGAGCCGTTGGCCACCAGCAGCGCTGAAGCGCCGGCGCAAATGGTTTCCGGCCCCGTCAGCGTCAAATTTGCGGCATAGGCGACGACATCAATGCTGCGCGTCACACTACAATTTCCCAGTGCCGCCGTAACCGTGTACCGGGTGTCCTGGCCAGGCTGAACAATGGGGTTGGGCAGGGTGTCTGCCAGCAGGGGATCGGCAGGAACGGCGCTCCAGTGGTATTGCGCTCCGGTCAGAACAGGACCGGTATTGAGCGGCGTAGATTCTCCGGGGCACAAGCGCGGATCGGCCGGAAAAACGATGGTCGGCGCTTCGCCGTCCACCTGAACCAGCACCGGCTTGCTGAGCTGACAGTTGTCGCCATAGGTAAAAATCAGGGTGTATGGCGTGGTGACGGCAGGACTTACGGCCGTCACCTGCATGGTGCTGATGATCTGCCCGGTGAGGTCGTTTCGCCACTGAAAGGTACCGGTCAGGTTGGAGGATGCCGAAAGCGGCGCGCTGAAGTTTTTGCAAATGGTCGTGTCGCCGTCTACCGAAAGGGTGGCTGCGCTGACAAAAATCCGGATGGAGTCGTAGCGCAGGCAGCCGTTGTCGGCCAGCACAAAGTAGGTGGCGGTTTGCGTAGGTTTGAACACCGGTTTTGCCTGAAAAAGGGTGTCAAATCCGGGGTGCGTGGACGTCCAACGGTAAGTGGAAAACAGGTCGGAGCTGTCGTTGAGCCGAACCGAGTCGCCCGGGCAAAGCAACACATCGGTCGGGAACTTGAGCGGCGCCAGGTCTTGCACGGCAATATTTACGGTATCGCTCGTGGCACAATTTTGAACACTGCCGCTGACGATATACTGGGTTGTTGCAGCGGGGGTCGCCACCGGATTCAAACAGTTGGCGCAGCTCAGGCCAGTTGCCGGCGCCCAGGTGATATTGCCCACGCCGGCGGAAACCTGAACGTTTAGAGAAACACTGTCGCCCCGGCAAATGGCGCTTTGCTCCGGCGCGGCCAGTATTTGCGGCTTGGGGACAACCCGGACAATCGCCTGGGCGGTATCCACACAAACGCCGTTGCGGGTAATGCGGCGGTAAGGCGTGGGTTGTTGCGGCATCACCTCCAGATTGATCGTATTCGTCGGACCGATTACTCCGGTGTTGGGCGACCATTCAAAACTTATTCCGGGAAACCCTGTCAGATCGCTGAAGGAGCGCAGTTTGACCACCTGGCCCTGACAAACTGTGGTGTCGGCCGGCAGGATGGACAGGTTTTTCGGCAGGCTGTCCACCGCTACAAAAATCTGGCGCTCGCGTTTGCAGCCACCGAGCATGGCCGTGGCGGTATACAAGGTGCTGGCCACTGGGTTGGCGATGGCGGTAGCCCCGTTCGGGCTGGGTTGCAGGCCCGGCGCCTGCGACCAGGTCACCGGCTGACCGGCCGGACTCACCAAGGCTTGCAGCGTTCGCGACTGACCCTGGCACAGCCGCACCGTATCGCCCGGCAACAAGGAAAGGTTGAGCGTTACCGGTGTGATTTTTACACTGTCGAGGCTGGGGAAGGGGCAGCTGGTGTTAGAAGCCAGCAAATAGTAGGTGGTTTGGGCGATGGGTTTGGCCTTCGGGTCGGCCAACATACTCACAAAACCTGTCGGCACAGAAAACCAGTTATAAAAGGTGCCCGGTTTTTCCGGGCCGCCCAGGCCGATGCTGTCGCCCATGCACATGCCGGTGTTTTCAATAATTTCGTATTGGGGCGCTTCGCCGTTCACCACGGTAACACGGATCGTGTCGCTGGCCGTACAATCAGAAGTGGTTACTGTTGCAATAAAGGTGTAAATGCCGGTGGTCAAACCCGAAACGGTGGGCGTTGGGCAGCTGCTGCAACTGAGTCCGGCGTCGCCCGTCCAGGCATAAGTCCCTCCCTGGATCGGGTGTGGGTTTAGGTTGAAAACAGCATTGTTGCAAACCTGTACGTCGGGGCCCAGGTTGAAGTCGCAGGGCAGCAAGCCCGGTTGAGCATAGGCGCAGAAAATAAAGGCATGAAATAGAAGCGTGGTAAAAAAGACTTTCATGTTGGACACATTAAATCGGCTTAAAAAAACTTGGGATAGCAGCATCATCGCGCCGCCTGGGCGTCGCTACCAAACTCCCGCGTGTAGATGTGGATTAGCAGAAAAAATAAAGATATCAAGATCGGGCCGAATACAAACCCGATGAACCCGAACAATTTCAGCCCGGCGATCACCCCAAACAAAGTGATCAGCGGATGCGTGTCGCCGATCCGTTTTTGCAGCCACATCCGGCCGATATTGTCCACCGAGCCGATCACGATAAAGCCATACAAAAACACGGCGGCTGCTTTCCAGGGCGCTCCGCTGGCCATCAGGATCATAGCCATCGGAATATACGCCAGCGCAACGCCCACAATGGGCAGCATTCCGGAAATACAGGTCACGGCAAACCAAAGCCAGACATCGCTCACCCCGATAATAAAATACGCCGGCAGCCCGGCCAATCCTTGCATAATGCCCATGCAGGGAATGCCCACCGCGTTGGCAAACACCAGGCTGTTCAACTGGTGCCTGAAAACAGCAATGTTGCTTTTCCGGAACGGGAGCCATTTGTAAAAAAAGACCCTGATCCGGGATGCGTTCGCCAGCAGGAAAAACAGGATGAAAGCCGCCAGCAGCGTAGTCGTCAGTCCCTCGATGGTTGCCGAAATCAGCGATTGCAGCTGGTTGATGCCCCAATTCGCTACATTCTTCAGGGTGTCGGGCGTCAGGATAGAAATTCCGTATTCCCGTTCCAGCCGGTGCACCATTTCTTCGAGCTCGTGCCGCAGGTCGGGCGAATGTTGTAAGGTCTCAATAATCCGGGCCTGCACTAATTGTACCAAAAAATGCAGCGGCACCCACAACACCAGGGCGGCGCCGAAAATCAGGAGCAGTGCCGCCAGCGGCTTGTTCCATTTTTTCCGAACGGTCAAAAAATGCATCGCCGGCCGCAACAACACGAACAAGGTGTAGGCGCCCAATAAAGCGGGAAAAAAGGGATGCAAACTCAAAAACAACACCCAGCCCAGCCCGAAAATGAGCAAGAGCAACATGATTTGCTGAATCAACAACTTGGGTATCCGGTTCATGGCGGAAAATTAAGGCTTCGGCATCTTACAAATGCGCTTTCAGGCATATTCTCCTACTTTTGCAGAAAAAAAGTCTTGACAGTAAAAATCATCAACCAATCCGGATACCCCTTGCCGCAATACGAAACGGGCGGCAGCGCCGGCATGGACCTCCGGGCCTGCATCCCGGAAACCGTGCGGTTGCAGCCGCTCGAACGCGCGCTGATCCCCACTGGTTTGTTCATCGAGTTGCCCACCGGTTTCGAAGCCCAAATTCGCGCCCGCAGCGGCATGGCCCTGAAGCGCGGCCTCGCCATGCTCAACGCGCCCGGCACGATCGACAGCGACTACCGCGGCGAAATCAAATGCATCGTCGTCAACCTTTCGCCGGAAGAACAAGTAATCGAACCCGGCGAACGCATCGCCCAAATGATCATCGCCCGCTACGAACAAATCCAATGGCAGGCCGTCGAAGCGCTGGAAGCCAGCGAACGCAGCAGCGGCGGCTTCGGCAGCACGGGCAAACACTGAGGCTGCGCCGTTTTTCACCACACGTTCTAAACATCTAATTGTATTCGATATGAAAATAATAATCCCCATGGCCGGAAAGGGAACGCGCCTCCGCCCCCACACCCTGACCGTGCCCAAACCCCTCATCCCCGTCGCCGGCAAACCTATAATTCAACGCCTGGTGGAAGACCTGGCCCGCTCCTACAATGGGGCCATCGATGAAATTGCCTACATCGTTGGCGACTTTGGCCCGGAGATCGAACGCGAGTTGGTCCGCATCGCCGAAGGGTTGGGCGCCACAGCCCGCATTTACCAGCAGGAAGAAGCCCTGGGTGTCGGACACGCCATTTACTGCGCCCGGGAAAGTATGCAAGGCCCCTGCATCATCGCTTTTGCCGACACGCTGTTTAAAGCCGATTTTGCTTTCGACAATCAGGAAGACGGGATGATCTGGGTGCAAAAAGTAGAAGACCCCTCCTCCTTTGGCGTGGTCAAACTGGATACTGCGGGCTACATTTCCGAATTTGTCGAAAAACCGGCCGACTTCGTTTCCGACCTCGCTATCGTTGGCATCTATTACTTCCGGGAGTCGGAGAAATTGCGCAATGCCTTGCAGCACATCATCAGCCAAAACATCCGGGAGAAAAATGAATACCAACTCACCACAGCGCTGGAGTTGTTGAAAAATCAAGGGCTGCGTTTTCGAACCGGAACCATCGAAGAATGGTTAGACTGCGGGAATAAAGATGCCATCCTGTTTTCCAACAGCCGGATGTTGGAGTTTCACCGCCACTCGGGTTTGATCGCGCCCAGCGCCACGGTGGAAAACAGTGTGATTATCGAGCCTTGTTTCATTGGGCAAAACGCTGTGATCCGCAACGCTGTCGTGGGACCCTACGTCAGCGTCGGCGATAATTCGGTGGTGGAGAACACCGTTATCACCAACAGTATCATCCAGAACCAATCTGAAATCAAAAACGCCCTCCTTGAACATTCCATGGTGGGCAATGTCAGTAAGTTCACCGGTTCGGTCGACGAGTTAAACATCGGCGACTACTCCAATTTTTCAAAACGTTGATGAATCGCATGTTTTACCAAATATACCGCCTGGCGCTGCCTGCACTGTGTTTCCTTTGGGCTTTTTGTCCGGTAGTTTCAGGCCAAAACACCTTGGACGGCGTGGCTAAGATCGTCCCCGAATCGGAAGTCAACCGCCAAAGCCTGTTTATCGAAGCAGAAGGCGAACGTTTGCTGGGGCATTTCGAAAAGGCCGTCGCCAAATACAAGGAGTTTTTATACGACAATGGCGAAAATGCCGCCGCCTGGTACGGCCTCGCCCGCACGTATGCCGAACTCAAAGAGTACGTCAAAGCCATCGACGCAGCGGCCAAAGCGGTGCAGAAAGACCCCACCAACCCCTGGTACCACATCCTGCGCGCCGACTTGTTTGAAAAAGTCGGGCAAGCCCCCGACGCTGTGGTCATCTACCAGGACCTGGTGAAGCGCTTCCCCCAAAACCCCGAATACTACGAGCGGCTGGCCTACCTGGCCGTCCTGGCCGGCGACCCCAAGGAGGGCTTGCGCGCACTCGATCAATTGGAAAAACTCACCGGCCTCACGGAGATTACCGCCGATAAAAAACACATGATCTACCTCGGAATGGGCAATGTCAAAAAAGCCGCCGCCGAATTGGAGAAACTGGCAGACACTTACCCCCGCCACCCCGAATACCGCCACCGGCTCGCCGAGTTTTACCTGTCCATCGGCGACCAGGATCAGGCTAAAAAAGTGTACCAGGATATCCTGCGCCGCAACCCCAACGACGATGCAGCCCAAATTGCCTTGCTCGACAAATCGGGCTCCGACCTGGCTTTCCTGAGCGCTTTAAAACCCTTTTTCAAAGACCCGTCCGTGGCGATCGACGGCAAAATCAAAGAAATCTTCCCCTACTTTGAAAAACTGAGCCGGGGCCTCGACCCCGCTGCTCAACAGGCGCTGCTCGAGTTGGCCGACCTGGTGGAAGCCGCCCACCCCACCGATGCCAAAGCCTGGAGCCTCTCGGGCGATTTGTACTACCACAGCGGCCGCTCCGCCGATGCCCTGCAACGCTACCGCAATTGCATCCGGCTCAACCCTACCGTTTTCTCCGTTTGGGAAAATACGCTGGCCATTCTTCTCGAACAAAAAAACTATGCGGAGCTATTGAAAATGGCCGAACGGGCCATGGACGACTTCCCTAACCAGGCGCTCGCCTACTATTATTATGGCGCAGCCGCCGTGGAACAAGGCAAACCCGACGACGCGATCGACCAACTCCAACAAGCCCAGTTGATGGCCGGTAACAACTTGCCGCTCCAGCTCGACATCGCCGACCAGGTCGGCCTGGCACTCCTGAAAAAAAAGGACTTCGAAGCTGCTCGCCGGTATTACGAATCCTGGCTCCCCAAAGGCGGCGCCAAACACCACCGCATCCTGGAACATTATGGCGATGCGCTGTACCAAACCGGCGCGGGCGCCCAGGCTATCGAGTTTTGGCAGAAAGCCAACCAACTTTCGCCCTCACCCGCGCTTCAACAAAAAATCAGCTCCGGCAAACTGTAAGGTCTGCCGGTATAACACATGGATACTATCGTTGTAAAAACCCTGCAAGGGCTGGAGCCGGTGCTGGCCGCTGAATTGGAGGCGCTCGGCGCCGCAGACATTCAGCCGCTCAAGCGCGCGGTTTCCTGCAAGGGCGATACGCGACTGCTCTACCGGGCCAATTACGAGCTGCGCACCGCCTTGCGCGTGCTGCTCCCTTTCAAGCAATTCACTGCCCGGCGCGAAAAAGACTTGTACGAGGCGGTGCGGTCGGTCGACTGGAGCGCATACCTGGGCGTCACCGACACCCTGGCGGTACAGGCCACGGTGGCCGGCGATTTGTTCCGGCATTCGCATTATGCCAGCCTGCTCACGAAGGATGCTATTGTAGACCAGTTTCGCGACCGCTACCAGCGCCGCCCCAGCGTCAATTTGCAAGCGCCGAACCTCCAGATACACCTGCGCATCCACGGCGAGCGCTGCGAGCTGGCCCTCGACTCGAGCGGCGACTCGCTGCACAAACGCGGCTACCGGGCCGACGTGGGCGAGGCGCCGCTAAATGAAGTGCTGGCGGCAGGTATGATCCTGCTGACCGGCTGGCGGGGCGAAAGCACCTTCGTCGATCCTATGTGCGGCAGCGGCACCTTGCCCATCGAAGCGGCTATGATCGCCATGGACATGTCGCCGCAACAGCAACGCGCGTCCTTCGGCTTTTTTCGTTGGAAAAACTTTGACCGAAAACTTTGGGAGGAAGTGCGCGCTGAAGCCGACGCCCGGGTGCACCCGCCTAAATTTCCGATCCTGGGCTTCGACCAAGACCCCCGCGCGCGCAATGCCGCGGCGATCAACCTGATGGCCGCCCGCCTGGAGCAATACGTCCAGGTGGAAAAAAAAGCCTTCGAACGTCTGAAGCCGCCCGAGCCGCCGGGCATCCTGGTGGTCAACCCGCCCTACGACGAACGGCTTAAGCTGGAAGAGGCAGAAGTATTTTACCAAAACATCGGCGACCGCCTCAAACAAGCCTGGCCAGGCTGGGAAGCCTGGTTGATCTCCTCCAACATGGAAGCCTGGAAACGTTTCGGCTTGCGGCCTTCGCGGAAAATTCCGCTGATCAACGGCGCGCTGGAGTGTATCTTTCAAAAATTTGAACTGTATGCCGGGAAAAAGTTTGATGCAGACAACTAGTCTATGGCTGCTCCTCGTAGCCGGGGCGTTTGACTGTAGCGCGCAAACGTCTGCTCTGGCGCCTAAGTTTGCCTTGCCGCTGCCGCCGCCCCCACTAAATTTATCCGCTATGGGGCCGGCGCCCCTGCTTTTCCACCCCCTGGATTTATCGGCCACTCCGGCTGCCTGCGGCAAACAAATTCGACCGGCCGAACCGGACGCGTTTTTTTGTAAAATGGAATACCGCTTGGCGAAACGGACGCAGCTGCCCGTCAAGTTTCGCCTGGGCTCGGTAGAATATGTCGACTACCTCGAAGGAAAGCCGGGCTATTGGGGGCAGCCGTTTTGATTTATCCCAACCAGGCTTTGCGTCGCAGGTAAATGGCCAGGCCAATGGCTACCGTCACCACAATTTGATTGCACAACAAGACCAAAAAGGCTTTTAAACCCGTCAGCCAGGCCGGCCGGCCGAAAAATTGGATTTTGGCCCAAATCAAATAAGCCAGCCAGGCAGCCAGGTATACGCTCAAAGCCGGGTAGTAAAATTTGGGGAGCCAAACCACCAGGGGGGTAAAAATCAGGATAAAAAACACCGTTCGAAATCCGCCGAGGTACGCGTGCAAAACAAGGTGTTCTGTATAGTTAAAACCCTTGCGGCGAAAAAACAGCCAGGAAAAAAACGCCGAAACTGGCACGCTGCACAGAATAATCAGGTTGAAGTAGCGCGTAGCAATTTCGGAGCCTGGGTTCGGGTGCTCCGACATACGCTCGAGCAAGTGAAAGTATTCGTTGATAAATACCGAAATACCCGCCGATAAGGTCAGGTACTTCAACGGATTGTAGTACTTTTTCCGCCGGCCTTCGACGTATTCCAACGCCACTTTTCCCGGCCGGCGCGCCAGTTCGGTGGTCAGGTGTAAAATGCCGGTTTCGGCGTGTAAAACCCGTTTCTGTAAATCGTTCCGGATCTCGCGCAGGCTCAGCCGGCTTACCTTGGCAGATTGCCCGCATTTTGGACAGAAGCGGTGTTTTGCCCGAATTGGTTTGCCGCAGTTCAGGCAGTGCGCCGCAGGTTTGGCAGTAGCAGTTTCCTCCATCGGTCAAAAATAGAAAAACGGCACTTAGCGTGGGAAGCGGTTGTCCGCCTTGTTTACATCGGGAACGTACACGCTGCCCAGTTCGACCGATTGAATTTTTTTATCACTCCGAAATTGAATCGTAGCCTGCCGCGCGCCTTTGGCCCATACCGCCACCGGACGGTGCAGGCGCTGTTCCGTGCCATCTGTAAAGGTGACTTTGAGGTCGATGGGCACCGGTTTGGCGCCCACCGATGCCACCAGTACCGATTTTTTCCGGCCGCGTTCTTTTACCTGTGTAATGGCCAGGTCGGGGACGCCGCTGTCGAAAAACCAGGCTTTCCAAAACCAGTTCATGTCGACGCCTGTACCGGAATTCATGCTGTAAAAAAAGTCGTAGGGCATCGGGTGCTTGCCGTTCCACTGACGGATGTAGTGGTGTAGACCTTTGAAAAACAGTTCGTCGCCCAGCCAGTCCTTTACGTACAAATAGCCCAACGCCGGCTTCGGGTAGGAGTTGATAAACATAGAGCGGCCGGCCAGTTGTGTCGTCAGGGTCATAATAGGCAGGTCGATTTCCGTACCGGCGGCATCCTCGTAACCGGCCATTCCATAAGCATCCACGATAGACGGATCGATCATCGGTGAAATTAACCATTCGCCAATAGTGGCCCAGCCTTCATCCATCCAGCCGTATTTCGTTTCGTTAGTGCCCATGTAAAAAGGAAACATGGTATGAAAAATTTCATGGTCGGTTAGTTCGATGCTCTCGGCCCGGTCTTCCACAGGGTTGTCGTTGGCCATCATCGGATATTCCATCTGGTCGAGGCCATCAAAAACCGTCATGTGACTGTACGGAAATGGCCATTTCGGAAATTGAAAACTCATCGCCTGAACGGTTTTCCAGGCATCCCCGGCCACCAAATAGTAATCCTGATGGTCCGGGTGAAACACTGCATCAACGCGGGTGCGCCGGCCGGTGGTTGAATCCACCACCAGGCTACCCGATTCCCAGAGGTAGTGGTTGCTAACCGCGAAAGCCATATCCGGTACCTGGTTGGCGATAAAGCGAAAAGTATTTTCAACATTTGGGGCAGTGAGGTTCCCGGCTTTCAGGTCGGCTGTATCGATAATAAAGCGGAGGGCATCGTTCCGCTCCGCTGCCGCCAGGCGCTCGCAGTATTTACCCGCCAGCACTTCCTTGCAATTTTGCAGATCGCCGGTTGCCCACACCAGATAGCCGGCCGGCACGGTTACAGCGAGTTGAAAACGGCAAAAATCGTTGTAGAACTCCTGAGTGCCGAGGTAGGGGTTGAGGTTCCAGCCGTCGATATCGTCGTATACGGCTACCCGTGGAAAAAAATAGGCGACGAACCAGGCGCCTTCGTCTACCTGTCCGGTGCGCAGGTGAGAGGTTTTGTTCAGGTTGTAGGAATAGTCGATTACGAGTCGGGTGGTAGCCCCGGGCGGAATAGGCCTGGTTCGCAAAAACAGGTTCGTGCCATTTACCTGTTGCAGCCGGGCGGGAATTTCCGAACCGTTCAGGAGCAGGCGCTGGATGTGCACGCCGTCGGTCAGGTCGTCGGCAGCCAAATTGGTCATGCGAGCCACACCCTTTTTATACAGGTTAGGGTAAAGTTTCAAAACCAGGTTGGTAAGGCTATCCGGGCTGTTGTTTACATAGTTGATGTCCAATGAGCCCGTTAGTTGGTTCGTAGCCGGATCGAAACGCACGTTAATATCGTATTCGGCGGTGTTTTGCCAGTAGTTTTTACCGGGCGCACCCGTCGTACTCCGGGTGCCTTTTTCATAGGTTTTCTGAATAGTTCGGGACACCGGCAGTTCGGTTTGAGAGGAAAGCCTGCCGGCGACCAAAAGCAGCAGTACAAGTAATCGGAACATGGTGGGTATTTTTGCGGGTAAAGATCGGCAAATGGTGCAATTCAAAAAATCCCTACATTTACGCCCTTTGTAATATGTCGCCTGGCGAGCCAATAATCCCCCTTACCCACCTCGGAGTCGTGTTCACCTAAACATACCCTTATTGTATGCGCACAACACTTACCCTGCTCCTTGCCTTTTCCCCTATTCTATTATTGAGTCAAAATGCTATCCTCACCGGTGCCGTAACCGACGCTGCCACCGGGGAGCCTTTGCCCGGCGTGACCGTTCGAGCGGGCGCAGCCGCCACAGCCACCGATGTAAACGGGCAGTATCGCCTGGAGTCGCCGGCGGGTAATTATGAAGTAAGTTTCAGTTACACCGGTTACGAAAATCGCAAGGCGGCGGTTCGCCTGGTAGCCGGCCAAACAGCCACCCTCAATCTTGAACTGAGCGACGCCAACAATTTGCTGCAACAAGCCACCGTAACCGCAGGTAAATTTGAAAAGCCGCTGGGAGAGGTGACCGTATCGCTGGATGTGCTCCGACCGCGTTTGATTGAAAACGTGAACTCCACTCAGGTCGACGAATCGCTCGTCAAAGTGCCCGGCGTCAGTATCGTCGATGGCCAGGCCAGCATCCGCGGCGGCGCCGGGTTCTCCTATGGCGCCGGCACCCGGGTGCTGCTGCTCGTCGACGACATCCCCGCGCTGCAGGCGGATGCGGGGTTCCCGAACTGGAGCGACTTTCCGGTGGAAAACATCAGCCAGATTGAAGTGCTCAAAGGCGCCGCTTCGGCCTTGTACGGCTCCTCGGCCATGAACGGCATCATCAATATTCGCACCGGATTTGCCCGCGACAAGCCGGAAACCAACGTCTCGCTTTTCAGCCAGGTGTACGGCGCTCCCCGGGAAAAACATATGCAATGGTGGGGCAATCGCGACACCAGCGAAATTCTGATACCCCTGGAAACCGGCTTCAGCCTGGCCCACCGGCGCAAGGCTGGCAAGTGGGACCTGGTGTTGGGCACCTACGGCCTTTATCGCGACAGTTACAACCGCCAAACCTACAACCGCTACATGCGCATTACGCCGAATGTGCGCTACCGCGTCAACGACCGGCTCACCCTGGGCTTGAATACCAATTTCAACTTCGGGCGCAGCGGCTCCTTTTTTATCTGGGGCAACGACAGCACTTACGCCTACCAGGCCGGCCTGAACTCTGCTACTTCCACCGCCGGCCGCCTGCGTTTTACCCTCGATCCCAGCCTGCAGTATTTCGACAATGGCGGCAACCGGCACAAATTCCTGGGGCGCTATTTCTACGTGCACAACAACAACTCCAACAACCAGAGCAACGATAGCCGTATGTACTACGGCGAATATCAGTACCAGCGCCCGATGGACCAGATTGGATTGGTCGCTACCGCAGGCGTTGTGGCTACTTATACTACGGTAAATGCCGAGCTCTATGTCGGCGATTACAACACGCAGAACTATGCCGGCTATTTGCAGCTCGACTACAAAGCCTTCAACCGCCTCAACCTCTCCGGCGGGGTGCGGTACGAGCGCAATATTTTGCACAGCCCGGAAGTCATCGAAATTACCCCAACTGAATTTGATACCATCCCCAACGGCGTGACCAAAGAAGGCAAGCCCGTGTACCGGATCGGCGCCAACTACCAGGCCGCCCGCGCTACTTTTTTCCGCGCCTCCTGGGGGCAGGGCTACCGCTACCCTACTATTGCCGAAAAGTTCATCCAAACCGACTTCAGCGCCGGCAACTCCGTGCGGCCCAATCCGCGACTGGTTTCCGAAACCGGCTGGACGGCCGAGCTGGGAATGAAGCAGGGGTTTGCCATAGGGGCTTGGCGCGGCTTTGCCGACATCACGGGTTTCGTGTCGGAATACGACCGGATGATGGAATTTACGCTCGACCGGATCAGCTTTTTTCCCACCCTAAATGCCGAATTCAAATCCAAAAACGTCGGCGACACCCGCATTACCGGCTGGGAAGTGTCGGTCATGGGCCAAGGAGCCATTGGCAATGGCACTTTGTACCTGCTCACCGGCTACACCTCGGTTGATCCGGTATACAAACTGCAGGACGGCGAAACATTTGATCAAGGGAAATATGGTTCCTCCTCCTCCAAAAACGTGCTCAAATACCGCTACCGCAAGAGTTTCAAATTCGACGGCGAGTACGAATGGAAAGGTACTTCCGGCGGGGTATCGGTACAATACAACAGTTTTATGGAAGCGGTGGATGCCATCTTTGAAATCGGCATTCCCGGCGTGGGCCGTTTCCGCCAAAATTACAACAAGGGCTTTACCCTGGTTGATCTGCGGCTGTCACAAAAAATTGGCAAACACTTGAAAATAAGCGCACTGTGTGGAAACCTTTTCAATGAAATTTATTCTGTTCGCCCGGCCCTGCTGGAAGGGCCGCGGAATTATACACTTCGGTTGGACTGGCGGATCTAGTGCGGCGATGGTCATTGCCGCGGCCTTGACAGCCTGCGGCACGCCACCCGGGCAAGCGAAAGCCCTGGAGAAAAAAACAGCGGCGGCGGCTGTGGGTTTTGAACAAACGCCACAGCCGCCGCCGCCGCCGGGCCCCGGGCCTGAAAACTGGTGCTATGCCCGCTATGGCCCCAGCCTGGTGGTCGGTGCTGAAAGCCTGAACACCAACAGGCGCTACTTTTTTCTAGAGCCGGGTATCACCAAACTCGTCGTCGGCCCCTCCAGCAGCACCGCCACATTTTTGCTCGAACCGCTTGCCGGCGGGAAGGTGCGCTTGTTCACCGGAGCCAACTACCCGGAGTGCCTGTCGTCGCCGGCAAACTTAATTTTGGGAGATGAAGGCTCCCGATTCCGCTACCAAAACCGACAAGGCGTTGATTTTCAGTTGGAAGTACAAGTGGACGGGACGCTCGTAAAGATCACTGTGGAATTTCAGCCCGGCCTTGCATTTGCCATGAGTGTCAATCGTTGCCTGGAATGCAAATAATCCCATAAAAAATTTTGCCCCTTTTTAGTAGCCGTTCCGGTTTTAACTACATTTGCCCCCGTCTACAATTTTTGACTTTTTATGTTTACGATAAACATTTACCTCCGTTTTGCTGTGATCCTTGTCGGCATTTTGGGCGGCATTGGGCTGTGGGCTGCATACGGATTTTGGTATGGCTTTCCCTTTTTGTTACTTGGCGTTTTTGCCCTGGCAGGCTACCTTATGCTCGGCACCATCATGTCGACCAACATGCTCCTGAGCCAGTCGCGGTTTCAGGAAGCAGAGGAGCGGCTGAAGCTCACCTATTTTCCCTCAATTTTACTGGTTGGTTATAAAGGCGTGTACCTGATGACCAAAGGCGCCCTGGCCATGCAAAAACGCGATTTCGCGGCCGGTGAAAACTGGTTGAAAAAAGCGCTGGAAGCCGGCCTTCCTTCCGACAACGAACGCGGGGCGGCGCTCCTTCAATTGGCGATGATTACCGCTTCCAAGAACAACCGGCAAGCGGCACAGAACTATCTGGCGGATATAAAAAAACTCAACATCACAGAAAACATGCTTAAAGAGCAGGTGAAAGACCTGGAAAAACAGCTCAAGCAAATGGGGCAAGCCATGAACCCAAGCATGGTTGGCATGATGGGAAAAGGCGGTATCAGAGGCGGAGGTGGAAAACGAAAAATGCCCCGCATGAAATAGCCTGTCTGAAAAACCGGATCGCTTTAAAAAAAATTAAACGCTCATTCTTCGTACTCATGCAGATTGGAATACCAAAAGAAACATACCCCGGTGAATTGCGGGCCGTAGTGATTCCCAGCGATGTAGCCCGGTTTATTAAACTCGGCGCATCCGTAACGGTGGAATCTGGCTTAGGGGCCGGCATTCGCGTCAGCGACGCCGACTATGAAAAAGCCGGCGCGAAAGTCAGCAGCAACCGGGCTGACATCCTTGGCCAAAGCGATATCGTGTTGCGCCTCCGCAAGCCCGAACCAGCCGACGTAAAAATGCTGCGCAAAGGCTGCATTCACATCAGCTACCTGGATCCGTTCAATGAAAAGGCGTTGTTGGGCCAATTGGCCGAGCAAGGGGTGAGCGCCATCGCCATGGAAATGATTCCGCGCACCACCCGCGCCCAGAAAATGGATGCACTCAGCTCGCAGGCCAGCCTGGCGGGCTATGCAGCCGTTTTGCTGGCGGCAGAGCGGATGGACAAAACCCTGCCCATGATGACCACACCCGCCGGCACGATCAACCCCTGCCGCGTGTTCATTATTGGCGCCGGTGTAGCGGGCCTTCAGGCCATTGCCACCTCCAAACGACTGGGGGCGCGTGTCGATGCCTTCGACACACGGCCGGCAGTGGCCGAACAAGTGCGCTCCTTGGGAGCGCGGTTTTTTGAGGTTGACCTGGGTGAAACCGGCCAAACGAAGGATGGCTATGCCAAGGCACTTACTGAAGAGCAATTGGCGATTCAACGCGAGGCCATGGCCAAACAATGCGCGCTGAGCGACATCGTGATCACCACAGCCCAAGTGTTTGGCCGCAAAGCGCCTATAATTATTACCAAGGAAATGGTGGCCGGTATGCGCCCGGGCAGTATTGTTGTCGACCTGGCTATAGAAACCGGCGGGAATGTGGAAGGCGCCGTATTGGGCCAGGAAGTCGACGTTAACGGGGTGCGTATTTTCGGCTTGGAAAACATGGCGTGCAAAGTAGCCGTGGATGCCAGCCAAATGTACTCGGCCAACTTGTATAACCTGATAGACGAATTCTGGGACAAGGAGCAAAAAACCTTGCCCCTCAACCTGGAAGACGATATTATTCAAGGATGCCTGATGACCCACGAAGGGCAAATCCGCCGCGAAGTTTAATTCGCCCCATTAACCACATTAACCCTATTGACCACATTAAAAAAAACAGACCACAATTCAATACTTATGGAAGTTCTGATTTTCCTGCTTTTCATTCTGGTGCTGTCCATTTTTCTGGGCTTTGAGGTTATCTCAAAAGTGCCTTCCCTGTTACATACCCCGCTTATGTCGGGTTCCAACGCCATTTCAGGCATTACGGTAGTTGGGGCTATCATCGCCGCCGGCCTGGGCGCCGAAGACGACCTGGCTGCTATGTTGGGTGGCGCGGCGGTTGCCTTCGCCATGATCAATGTGGTCGGCGGTTATTTTGTGACCGACCGTATGCTCAATATGTTCAAGAAAAAAGACAAATAAGGAGATGCAGCTCGAATCGCTACTCAATATCGTTTACATTCTGTCGGCCATTACCTTTATTCTGGGGTTCAAATTAATGAGCAACCCCGTATCTGCGCGCCGGGGAAATATCATTTCTGCGGTGGGTATGTTGGCCGCCATCATTGCCACGCTGATGTTTCCGGAAGTTGTCCGGTACCAGTACATTTTGATTGGAATGATTGTGGGTACTTCCATTGGACTTTTGTTTGCGTACCGCACTCCCATGACCGGCATGCCGCAAATGGTTGGCCTGCTCAATGGTTTTGGCGGCATCGCGAGTCTGTTTGTCGCCTGGGCCGAATTGTTCGCGCATCCTGACCAAACCGTATTTGGCGGGGTCATTATTTGGCTCACCGCTCTCATCGGATCGATTACCTTTTCCGGCTCGCTCATCGCCTGGGCCAAACTGGAGGAGCGCTTTATTTCCGGCAAACCGATCATGTACACGGGTCAGCGTTATGTGACGGTCGCTGTTCTGGCCGGTATTTTACTGCTGGGCGTTTTATTTTCCATCGGGACTGCCGAGCCGGACGCCATCACCTTTTTCGGCGTAGTTACTGCACTGGCCCTCATCCTGGGCGTGCTCCTGGTTATTCCGATTGGCGGTGCTGACATGCCGGTGGTTATCTGCTTGCTGAACAGCTACTCCGGCATGGCCGCCTGCGCTTCGGGATTTATCGTCCAGAATAACCTGCTGATTGTAGCGGGTGCCTTGGTCGGCGCCAGCGGTATTATTCTGACGCTCATTATGTGCAAGGCGATGAACCGCTCCGTGGCAAATGTTTTCCTTGGAGGATTCGGTTCGGGCGTTCAAGCGGCTGGCAAAGAGGTTTTTGGCGAAATCAAACCCGTAAAAGCCGACGATGCCTACCTGATGCTGGAAGCCGCACAAAGTGTGGTGATCGTTCCGGGTTACGGTCTCGCCGTTTCGCAGGCCCAACATGCCGTGCGCGAGCTGATGGAAGCCATGGAAAAAAACGGCACCGAGGTGCGCTTTGCCATTCACCCGGTTGCCGGCCGGATGCCGGGGCACATGAACGTACTGCTGGCAGAAGCCAATATTTCTTACGATGCTATGGTGGAAATGGATGCCGTAAACCCGACGATGGAAACCGTTGATGTGTGCATGATCATCGGCGCTAACGACGTGGTCAACCCGGCCGCATTAGACGACAAGGCCAGCCCGCTCTGGGGGATGCCGATTATTGAATCGCACCGCGCCCGGGCCGTCATCGTGATGAAACGTTCGATGGGCAAAGGTTTTGCCGGCGTTGAAAATCCGCTCTTTTTCAAAAATAACACCCGGATGCTCTTCGGCGATGCCAAAGCCAGCCTGCAGGCCTTGGTCAATGAATTCAAAGGAGGAGCAGCTTGAAATTAAACGCCATCATGGGAAATCATTAGAAAAATCATGCCGGCCATAAGACTGTTCTTCTCCAGTCTGGCAAGTTCCCCAGGACCTTCATGATTTTTCTAATGATTTCCCATGGCGTTGCCGCCCCTCAAGCCGTTTGTTCCCAAAGTTCAATTTTATTGCCTTCCGGATCGAGTATCCAGGCAAACTTGCCAAACTCCTCCTCCAAGGGCTCCCCTACTACTGTCACGCCTTCTGCCCGCAAGGTTTCAACCAACTGGGACAAATCGTGCACCCGGAAGTTGATCATAAAAGGTTGCGCGGAAGGCTCGAAGTAGTCGGTGTTCTCCTTAAACATGCCCAGCACAGAATAAGGCTTTATTTCAGCTGCTTCAGCCGCCGGCTCCCCCCAGAAAAACTGGGCGCCCCAGGGCTCCATAGCGATACCCAGGTGTTTTTCATACCAGGCCAAGGTCGCTTCCCTGTCGCGACATTTGAAAAAAACGCCGCCCAGGCCGGTTACTCGTTTCATAAGATGGTTGTTTTCAGTTAGAGGGGCGACTTGAGCCCACTATATTAAAGCGTAAAGGTAGCGGAAGGCTGTATTTTTAAAACAATTTATGTCTATATTTTTCGACGTTAACATTTTCCAAACCGCACAGGAGCCACCGCTTAACTTTTCTACTTTTGCTCCGCTTGTATGGAACAAACCACCCGGGAATTTCAAGAGATCATCCGCCGTTGTCGCGATTTGTTTTTAAAAAAAACGGAGGACTACGGGACCGCCTGGCGCATCTTGCGGCCCGCCAGCATTACAGACCAATTGTACATCAAGGCCCTTCGTATTCGGAGTATTGAAGAGAAAGGGCGCCAGGAGGTGTCCGACAGCATTGCTTCTGAGTTCATGGGACTGGTCAATTACAGCGTGCTGGCGCTGATCCAATTGAACTTGGCAGCAGACGCGCCGCTCGAAATGCCGGTAAATGAAGTAGCCGCCCTTTACGACCGGCAAATAGAAGAGAACATGCGTTTGCTCCTGGCAAAAAACCACGATTATGATGAAGCCTGGAGGCTGATGCGCGTGAGCAGTATGACCGATTTGATTTTACAAAAACTCCTGCGGATCAAACAAATCGAAGATAATTCCGGCCAGACCCTGGTTTCAGAAGGCCTCGAAGCCAACTACCGCGATATCATCAACTACGCTGTTTTTGCCTTAATTCGTTTTCAACCATAAAATAAGCCTGACATAAAATTTTGCCATGACATCACTGCCTACCCTGCTCCTCTCCTTTGCCGTTGCCGGCCTGGTCTTAACGGTACTGACACGACTTGCTAAAAAGACTAATAACCTCCTGCTGAGCTTTTTACAGCACTTTTGCGGGGTCTGGTTTGTGTTTTCTGGCATCGTTAAGGCCATCGACCCGATCGGCACCGCCTACAAAATGGAAGATTATTTTGCCGCGTTCGAAACTACTTTCGCCGGTTTACAAAATTTCTTTTCAGGCCTGGCGCCCTTGTTCCCGACCTTGGCAGGCTACAGTACGGGCTTCTCTATTTTTATGATCGTGCTGGAAATCGCGCTCGGGGTCATGTTGATACTCGGGTATGCGCGCCGCTTCACCGCCTGGATGTTTTTGCTGATCGTGGTGTTTTTTACCTTACTCACCGGATTTACCTACCTGACCGGATTTGTACCTACGGAGGCGAATTTCTTTGATTTTGCCAAATGGGGCCCCTACGTCAGCACACAGATGCGGGTGACCGACTGCGGTTGCTTTGGCGATTTTATCAAACTTGATCCGAAAGTTTCCTTCTTCAAAGACTTGGGGCTGCTTGTCCCCGCGCTCATCTTTTTGTTTCGGAGCAAACACATGCACGAATTGTTCACTGAAAAAGGGCGCCGGATATTGGTCAGCCTGACCACCGTGGCCACGCTGGGCTTCTGCTGGCAAAACACGTACCGCGATCTGCCGGTGGTGGATTTTCGCCCGTTTTATGTAAACGCCAACATTCGGGAAAGAAAAGCGCTGGAAGAGGAAGCCCGCGGCAATATCGAAATCATCGGCTGGGTCATGGAAAATACCAAAACCGGAAAAGTTGCCACGGCGATGATCCCTATGGAACGCTTTAAAGAAGTAGTGGCGCAATACCCGAAAGAGGCCGGCTGGAAAGTCAAAGACCAAATTAAAACGGAGCCGTTTGTTGAAAAAGACGGCAAACGGATTCCGGTAGCGGAGACTAAAGTGAGCGACTTCAATATCGAAAGCGAGGATGGCCCGGTTACCGACGACATTCTAAATGAAGAAGGCTACAGTCTGATGATTATTGCGTACAAACTGTATGGGGAAAAAGGCGTAGAAACGATAGTAGTACAAGACACCATCTGGGCCTACGACACGCTCCGGGTGAACGCCGACTCCCTGCAGATCAGCCCGCGAGTAGCGCAAGTCAATCCGCGAAAAGTGGAAAAAGAAACGTTCGTGCCGACCGCCGACTATGCCGCTCTTTTTCAAAATAAAGTCAATCCGCTGGCGCAAGCCGCCCGGCAGGCCGGTTGGAAAGTTTTTGCTGTCAATACCTTCCAGGACACTGAAGTGGCCCCGCTTTTCCGGGAAAGTATTGGGGCGGAATATCCATTTTACCACGGCGACGACAAGTTGTTGAAAACAATCATCCGCTCAAACCCAGGCATTGTGATTTGGAAAAACGGCGTGGTGCTGGCCAAGTACCACTGGCGCCATATTCCCGAACCAGGTAAAGTGTTGGGGCAATTCAAATAAGCATTCGAGTGCGCCAGACCGCGCAAAATGAACATGCGTCAGGCGCAAAGCAGGGGCAAAATCGCCTGACAACGTAAATCGGCGGCAATCCGCTTAAATCCGCGTCCTCCGCGCTCCTATCCTTCTACGATGTTCAAGTGGGATA
>CAZVZH010000024.1:0-32416 GCA_964630705.1 uncultured Saprospiraceae bacterium
CAATTTGCGGTAACCTGCCATGTCCATCCATCGCCTCGGATTTTTCTGTATTCTGTTTTTTCCAACGGTCTTGTTTTCCCAAACCCCCTACTTCCAGCAAGAAGTAAACTACACCATCACCGCCGCCCTCGACGACCGCGCCCATACCCTCGACGCGCACATCCGCATGGAATACGTCAACCATGCCCCCGAGCCGCTCTTCGAAATCTGGATGCACCTCTGGGCGAACGCTTACCAGAACCGCCAAACCGCATTTTGCAAACAAAAACTGCGCGACGGCAGCCCGCGGTTTTATTTCGCGCCCGACAGTAGCCTGGGTTATTTTCAAAACCTGAAGTTCACCGTCGACGGGCAGCCCGTGACCTGGAACATCGACCCGAAAAACCCCGATATCGCCGTTTTAAAACTGAGCAACCCGCTCCCCCCCGGCGGCCGCATCACCATCGAAACGCCGTTTTTACTAAAAATTCCGGCCTCGTTTTCCCGCCTGGGCCACGTGGGCACCTCGTACCAGATGACCCAGTGGTACCCCAAACCGGCGGTGTACGACCGCCTCGGCTGGCACGCCATGCCCTACCTCGACATGGGCGAGTTTTTCTCCGAATTCGGCAATTTCGATGTCAGCATCACCCTGCCCGACAACTACGTGGTGGGCGCGACCGGGGTGCTCCAAAACGAGTCGGAGTGGGCGTTTTTACAAAAAAAAGAAGCCGAAACGCGGGCCGAGATCGCGCGGCGCGAAGCGCTGCTGCCGGACGAAGCAAAAAAAGCGGGCAAAAAAGCGTCCTTCCCGGCCTCGTCGGCGACGACCAAAACCCTGCGCTACCTGGCTGAGGGCGTACACGATTTCGCCTGGTTTGCCGACAAGCGTTTTTACGTGCTCAAAGACACGGCCACCCTGGCTTCCGGCGCCACGGTCGGTTGCTGGGCCATGTTCACCGAGGAGGAGTTTAACATTTGGAAAAAAGGCGCTTTTTACGTGCGCCGGGCGGTGGAATTTTACTCCAAACTCGTCGGGCCGTACCCCTGGCCCCAGGCCACGGCCGTGCACAGCGCCCTGAGCGCCGGCGGCGGCATGGAATACCCGATGATCACTGTGATCGGCAACTCGGGCAGCGGCAAAGACCTCGACGAGGTGATTACCCACGAGGTGGGGCACAACTGGTTTTACGGCATCCTGGCCAGCAATGAACGCGACCACCCCTGGCTCGACGAGGGCCTCAACTCCTACTACGAACACCGCTACATGGTGAATTACTACGGCAACGACGGCTCCAGCGACATGCTGCCGAAATGGGCGCTCGACCCGGCGCAGTCGGGCGGCATTCCCGAAAACGGCTACCTCATGCTGGCCCGCGAGGGCGCCGATACGCCACCCGATTCGCACTCCGACGATTTTTGGTTTATCGCCTACGGCGTGCAGGTGTACATGAAAACGGCTGTTTGCCTGGAGTGGCTGGAGCGCTCCATCGGTCAAGCCCGTTTTGATCCGGTGATGCAGGCGTACTACGAGCGCTGGAAGTTCCGCCACCCCTACCCCGACGACCTGCGCGCAGCCTGGAAGGATGCCGGACTCGAAGCGGACTGGTTTTTTGAAGCTATGCAAACGCGCCGCCGTTTCGACGCGGCGCTGACCAACGTGGAAAAATCGCCGGAAGGGTACCGGCTGACGGTGAAATACCGGGGTAGCCTCCACGCGCCGTTCAGCATTTCCGCGGTGCGGGGCAACCAGGCGGTGCAAACCATCTGGTACCCGGCCTTCGATGGCAGCAGCGCCGTTTTTACCTTTCCCGAGGTGGAGGCCGACCAGTTTGTGCTCGACTTCGAACGCGCCACGCTCGACGTGAACCGGAAAAACAACAGTCAACGAACCAGCGGCCTGTTTCCGGGAATAGAACCCCTGCATCTGGGCTTGCTCGAACTGACCCAAAAACCCTTGCGCAGCCAGCAGGGCGTGCTGCCCTGGGCGGCCTGGAACGAGTACGACAAAGTGATGGCGGGATTGATGTTGTACAACGCACCTTTCCCCCCGCGCCATTTCCAGTATTTTTTGTTGCCGGGATACGGCATCCGCTCGGGTAATTTTGTCGGCCTGGCCGACCTGAAATACCGCTTTTTGCCCGGCGGCTGGCTTCCGAAAATGACGCTGGGCTTTAATGCCAAAACGTTCACGTACGGCCGCAACGAAGCCGACGACTACAGCCTGCGGTTTTACCGGCTCATGCCGCAACTGCGGGCCAGCCTGCGGACCAACTCGCCGGCTTTTGATCAGGAGATAGTCTTGCGCACGCTTTTTATCGGAAAAGAAGAGCCCCTCTATTCCAGTACCGGTTTCGAAGGGAAAACCTGGAAGCCCGCTACGATTTACGAAGCCCGCTACGAGGCCCGCCAGCGGGCTCTGCCCAATCCGTATCAGTTTGTCGCAGCCCTGGAGTGGCAGGATTACACGGCCCCGGACGACCGGCCGGCCAGTTACCTGCGCGGGGCTCTGGAGTGGAAACAGCAGTTTTATTACAGCGCCAAACGGAAGGTGAATGCCCGCGTTTTCGGCGGTTATTTTTTGAAAAATACACAACGCAAACGGGGGAGTGTGGCCACCAACGACTTGTCGGGCGATGTGGCGCGGGCTTCGTTTGCGCTCAATCCGCAGGGCTTCAATGACTACCGGTTCGATCAGGTTTTTCTGGGCCGATCGGAGGACAGTGGTGTGTTGTCGCGCCAGGTCAGCCAGACGGAAGGCGGGTTCAAAAACGCTTTCGGGGCGCCGTTCGCCGGCGTGCTCGGCAACTCGAACAATTACATTTTGGCGCTGAACCTCAAAGCCGATCTGCCGCAACGCCTGCCCTGGGGCATCCCGCTCAAGCCTTATTTTGACATTGGCTACTTCGACGATGCTACCCCGCTGGGCGCCGACCGGCCGTTCAACGAACAACTGTTGTGGAGCGGCGGGCTGATGCTGGAGTTTTTCAAAGGCGGCCTGGAGGTATATTTTCCACTGGTAAATGCCAAGCCGATCCGCGATCGCTATGCCGAACAGGCGGGGAACAATTACCTGAAACGGATTTCGTGGAGCATCCGTCTGGGCCGCATAACCCCCATGGATGTCGTTCAGCAAGTGGCCAATTGAAATAAGGTTAAAAAAAAGAAATCATGAATTTGAAACAAGCATTGCCCCGCATCAAACACAGCGATTCGGGTAATTTTTTTCTGATTGCGGGTCCCTGCGCCATCGAAGGCGAGCAAATGGCGGTAGATATCGCAGGCCGCGTGCGGGAAATCTGCGACCGGCTTGAAATCCCCTATGTTTTCAAAGGCAGCTACCGCAAGGCCAACCGCAGCAAAGGGAGTTCGTTCACTGGTATCGGCGACGAAAAAGCGCTGGGGATTTTGAAGGCGGTCGGCGAGCAGTTCGATTTGCCCGTGACTACCGATATCCACAGCGAGCCGGAGGCGACCCTTGCTGCTGCCAGCGTGGATGTGTTGCAAATTCCGGCGTTTTTGTGCCGCCAGAGCAGTTTGTTGGAAGCGGCGGCGCGCACGGGAAAGGTAGTGAACATTAAAAAAGGGCAGTTTTTGAGTCCGGAAGCCATGCAATTTGCCCGGGAAAAAGTGCTGGAGAGCGGCAACCCGAATGTCTGGCTGACCGAGCGCGGAACCACTTTCGGGTATCAGGACCTGATTGTCGATTTTCGGGGCATACCGGTGATGCAGGCTTTCGGCAGTCCGGTGGTGCTGGATTGCACCCACTCGTTGCAACAGCCCAACCAAAGTTCCGGAGTGACGGGCGGCCGGCCGGCGCTGATCGGCACGATTGCGCGGGCGGGAGTGGCAGTGGGAGTAGACGGATTGTTTATCGAAACCCATCCCAAGCCGGCGGAAGCCAAATCGGACGGAGCGAATATGTTGCCATTGGAATTACTGGAAAACTTGTTGGAGCAGTTGGTTCATATCCGCCAGGCGATTCGGAATTCCAGCAGGTTTGCCAAATAAAAAAGGAAAAAAGCGGAGGAAATGTGTACAAAACATGAATTTCCAAAAGGGTTTGTTGGAAATTGTAAGGCTTACACTATTTTTACCGCCGTGAAATCGCAGGTCCTTGAACAGGAAGGCTATTTCGTTCTGGAAATTTTTTTTGAAGGTTCACACCACTTTTTGTTTCGGGTGCATCTAAGTAGTTGGAAGGCCAAAACGGAACAGGGAAAACGTTTCCAGAACGACAGCCTTTTTCTTTGAGGAGTTAGTTGATTCATTATTCATTAACTCAAAACTAAAACGCAGCATGACAGCAGCAAAAAACACTCCTGCTAAGAAAAACGAAAACTCCGGGTCGATTTTCCCTTTAATTGCGATCCCCGCGTGTTTCATTTTATCCATTTTGGTGTACATGTTCGTCTTTGGCGACCCCTCGCACTTTGTGGACGGCGATACGACCAAAGACCCGCTCGAAGGTGACTACCTGGGCATTATTTACAAAGGCGGTTGGGTAGTGCCGATTTTGTTGGGCATGTTCTTCGTCGTAATCGTGTTTATTATCGAGCGCATGCTCACCCTGAGCAAAGCCGCCGGTGCGGGTAAGATCGACGAATTTGTACGTTCCTTGAAAGTTTCGCTCGACCAGGGCAACCTCAACGCCGCTATTGCTGCTTGCGACAAACAAAAAGGCTCTGTGGCCAATGTGGTGCGCGCCGGTTTGGTTAAATACGGCGAGATGGAAGGCGTTTCGGGCATGGAAAAGGATGAAAAAATCCTGGCGATCCAAAAAGAAGTGGAGGAAGCCACCACCCTGGAATTGCCGATGTTGGAGAAAAACCTCAACGTTTTGGCCACTTTGGCTTCGTTGGGTACTTTGGTTGGTCTGATCGGTACGGTATTGGGGATGATTCGCGCTTTCGCCGCTCTGGCGCACGCCGGCGCTCCGGACTCCACCGCTCTGGCAACGGGTATCTCTGAGGCCCTTATCAATACGGCGTTGGGTATCAGCACCTCAGCTTTTGCTATTTTGTTCTACAACTACTTTACCGCCAAGATCGATGGCATGACCTACCGCATCGATGAGGCTGGCTACAGCTTGACCCAGACCTACGCTTCGCAGCACAAGGACTAATCGCCAAGAGTGTTGATTCCATAGTCTGAAATGGAACGCCGTTTCGGAAAATGATCTGCCCGCCACAAGTGGGTGTACTACTCAAAATATAAAAGCAATATGCCAAAACATAAACCGCAACGACATTCGCCTTCCGTTGATATGACGGCGATGTGCGACGTGTCCTTTCTGTTGCTCACGTTTTTTATCCTTACGGCTAAAGCAAAACCGCAGGAGCCGGTGGTGGTAGATACGCCTTCTTCGATCTCCACGACTAAACTTCCGGAAGCAGGTACCCTCACCATTCTGGTAGACCCGGAAGGCAAAGTCTACCTCGATATGGCTGGCCAACATACCCGGAAGTCCCTGATCGACGATATGAACGAGCAGTACCCGATGGGCTTAAGCGAAGAAGAGAAACTCAAATTTTCGATTGCAGGATCCTTCGGCGTGCCCCGAAATCAGCTGAAAAGTTGGCTGCAACTTCCCTCGGCTGAGCGCAACAAGTTGAAAGTGCCGGGTATCCCGTCAGATTCTACCAATAATGAACTGGGCTCCTGGATACACAATGCGCGTTTGGCTTCCTTCCGGAAAAAGCAGGAAGGTGTGGTACCCGACGAGTACGTTATCGTGGTAAAAGCGGACCAGGATACGCCTTATCCAGCCATCCAAAAAGTGATCAATACCCTGGTGGATGTCAATGTGAATAAATTTAACCTGATTACTAGCCAGGAAACTGACCCGAGTAAAACCGAAGCTGATCTTTCCAAGTGAGTGTCGGGTATTTCGTGTCAAAAACTCAATTATTTCATCACCCTAATAGCAGATCAATATGGCTGAAATGCAAACCGCAGATAGCGGTGCGAGAAAAAAAGGCGGTGGTAAAGTTCGATCAAAAAAATTGTCAACTCGTGTTGACTTGACGCCTATGGTTGACTTGGCGTTCCTGCTCATTACGTTCTTTATGTTGACAACTACCTTGGCCAAGCCAACCATCATGCCTGTTGTCATGCCGGAAAAAGATGTGGATGAAGAAACTATGCAGGCAACCAAAGAATCACAGGTGCTTACCCTGATTCTTGGCGCTGATGACAAAGTATACTTCTACGAAGGAATTACCGATGCCAAACTGGATTCAACCGATTATTCGGCCGAAGGGCTCCGGCGGGTGATTTTGGATAAAAAAGAGCGCGTCAAAGCCCAATGGGGCGATATGGAGCGCGATGATCCGAAAGACCCTGCCGTTAAAAAGTCAATCTCCAGGCTCAATGTAATTATCAAACCCACCGAAGACTCCCGGTATAAAAATATCGTGGATGCTTTCGATGAAATGAAAATCACAAACGTTGCCCTTTACGTATTGCTGGATATTTCCGAACAGGAAAAAGAGTTTTTGAAAAATCCGGCAGGCGGCTTGAAATTCACGATTGAAGAACAAGCGGCCGCCACAGCAGGTTCTGGGGGCAAATAATGCGCATCCATTCCGTTCATGACAACCCGTTTAACGTCACAATTTAAAAACTAAAACTATGGCTGAAGCAAAAGGCTCACCCGTCTACAGGGACATGCTGGATATTATCTTCGCCGACCGGAACAAGGAATATGGGGCCTATGCTTTGCGGCGTGCATATCCTAAGTATTTGGGCCGTGCGTTGGCATATGGCCTGGCGCTGATCGTACTGTTTTTTGCTGTCCCCTTCGTGATGTCCAAAGTGTCCGGAGTGTTCAAAAAAGACAATGCGCAAATCGACGTAGTGGCCGAACTGGGGCCGCCACCGGATATCGATCCGAATAACCCGCCGCCGCCGCCGCCGCCGCCGCCGCCCACGCCGCCGCCGCCCACGCGGTCTACCGTTCAATTCGTTCCGCCTATCGTTAAAAAGGATGAGGAGGTAGCCGAGGAAGAACCGCCAACGGTCGAAGAAGTCATCGATACCAAAGCGGATATTGGTAAGGAAACCAAAAAAGGTAACGATGAGGCGCCACCGGATCTCAATAAAAATCCTTCGGAGCTCGCCGTAGTGGAAGCGCCCAAGGCTCCGGTGGAGGAAAAAACTTACGAAATGTTCGACATTCAGAAGCCGCCCAGCTTTCCCGGTGGTGAAGGAGAACTGTTGAAATATCTGGCAGAGAACATCAAGTATCCGCCGCTGGCCCGCGAAAACAACATCACCGGCATGGTCGCCCTCACCTTCGTGGTGGGTAAAGACGGCCAAGTGCGCGATGTAAAAATCGTGCGCGACATCGGTGGCGGCTGCGGTAAAGAAGCTGTCCGCGTGGTCGAAAGCATGCCCAAGTGGATTCCCGGCGAGGCAAACGGTAACCCTGTAAAAGTGCGGTTTACGCTGCCGGTCCGGTTTAAACTGGAATGATTTCCGAGCGTGTTCAAAAATCTGTGCCACACCTTGCCTAACCGCTTGATATTCAATTCCGGGAATTAGGTGTGTCTTGGATTTTTGCACACGCTCTGATTTCCGAAGTACAACGAAATTAATTGGCTGAAAAGCGGCGCCGGGACTTTTTGTCCGGCGCCGCTTTTCTTTTGTGGTGCCTGTCTCGATAGCGAACACCCGTGTGGCGACGTGTTTCAGGCTTATATCGTGTTTGGAAATTTCTGCTGGAGCTAAAAAGGAACAATTTTTAAACCAGCAGGAAATTCCTCAACATGCTCTAAGTTTGAAAATATCCATTTGAAATTATGCTCAGCCCTAGCCATTCGTCTTAAAGCCGCGTTTTTCACACGTTCACGGTTTAAGTCAAATTAAAAACAGGTTGGAAATCACACTACTGGATATTTTTCAGAATGGAAGTGAGCGGTATCGCCGAACCCCATTCGGCACCGCGATGCCGAACGGGTTCGGCAGTACAAATCACCCGAATTGAAAAATATCCGATAGTTTGATCGGGGATTTTCTGAATAACATCCGAGTGAAATTTTAGGTGAACACCTGCAGGGAAACAACCAATCAATAATGCGCCAGCTGTTACCGATTCAGCATCAACGGGTCTATGCTGCACCATTGGCCTATCGATGTGCGGTATTGGAATACGGCGTAATGTTTTGGTTACTCCTTTGGGCCTGAAATTCAAAAGGGGCAACCGGAATTACTCCGATTGCCCCTTGAAAGGCAAAATAATACTTGTTATTTCCCTTTGCCGCCGCCATTTACCGGCTTCGGCGCTTGTTGCGGGGTGGCGCCGCTGTTCTGGATCGCATCGCGCATACCTACGCCGGAGGCATTTTCAGGGTCGAGTTCCAACAGTTTGGCGATGAAGGCCAAGGCTTGTTCGTCTTCTTTGCGGGAGAAGTGGTAGTAGGAAAGATATTCGTAAGCAGAGATCAAGTCGCGTTTGTTCTTTTCTTTATCTGCCGAAGCTAATTCTGCGTATTTCTCAAAATATGCTTTCGCTACCCCGAATTCAGAAAGGAGTTCCGGGTGCGTAACGACGTCCGGGTCGCGGAACTTTGCCGATTTGGCCAACCAGAGCCAGCCGATAGTGGCATCCGGCAAGATTTCAGTAATAGTGGTGAAGGCTTTTTCCGCCTTTACATAGTGCAACGAATCGCCATCCTGGCAGAAGTAGTAGCTAATACCCAGGTAATAACTGGTATTGACCAAGGCTTGCTTGTCGGTCAGGAAGTCGGCATAAGCCTGGTAGGCCTTTGCGGCGCGGCAATAATCTTTCGAGTCGTAGTATAGCTTGGCGATTTCCTCGTAGAGCGTCCATTTCGACGAGTCGAGTTCGATAACTTTCATAAAATTGCCAACTGCCGCGGTAGTGTCTTTCCCGGTACGAATTTGCAGCCGGGCAAGGTATTCATAGTCGGAAGGCAACACCTTGTCGGGCTTGACCTGGCGGAAAAAGTCTTCCAGGATTCTCAAGCCTTCCGGATACCGGCCATTGTCGAAATGGCAATAGGCTTGCAAGCGGCGCAGGTAGTTTTTGGAGCCGTCTTTTTTCAGGATTCGGTCGACCAGTTCGCTGCAGCCATTGCAGTCTTTGGTGATGTACAGGAGGTTGGCCAGCAGCATTTCGTCTTCAATGGTAACTTCTGTACCTTGGCTAACCAGGGCTTTGGCTGCGGCAGTGGCTTTTTCCCATTCTTTGTCGAAGTACAAATATTCTGCCTTGGCGCGCAGGGCTTCCGTAAACTTTGGGTTCAAGGCGATGGCCTTGTCAGTATAGGAGAGGAATTTTTCGTAGATTTTTGCTGCCCGGTACACTTTAGCCAGCATAAACGTTGCGAGGGCGCTTTGCGGTTGAGCATGCACGGCGTATTCGTAGTGCTGTGCGGCAAGCCCGCCATTGGGCATTTCTTTGTAGCAATAACCGAGCGCCATCAACGTAGCGAAGTCTTTGGAATCGAACTCCATAGCCTCTTTAAGTTCCTCCTCGGCGCGGGTAAAATTGGGCTTAACACCGGGCAGGTCATACAGAAAGGATTCTCCCAGCAGCCGCTTGGTTACGATATCCTTTCTGCCGTACTTCTTGGCCTTTTTGAAAATTTCTTCCGCTTTGGCATACTCCTTTTCCAACAGCAGGATGCGGCCGCTGGCGATCATCGCGTAGGGGCCTTCCGATTTGGCGTTGAAGGCTGATTCGAAAGTAGCTTTCGCTTTGGCGGTATCGCCTTTTGCCAAATAAGCGGTGCCGAGGGTTAGCCAGGCTGGCTGATCGGTGGGGTCCTTTTTAGTCAGGGCGGAATACACTTCTATAGCTTTACCCCAGTTCTCCAGTTGCATGGCGGCCAAGCCGTCGTCGTGCGTTTGCGCTAACAAACTGCCACTGCTTACCACGGTAATCAGGAGGAAGGTGAAAGTCTTTCTGATGAAAGTTGTCATTGTTTGGAAATGTTTTTTGTTAATTACTGTGAACACTATTATTTGTTAATTCTATGAATACGCTTTGCTTTGTGACGCAGAATGCCAGAGAAATAAACACAAGATTAGTTAAGGGGAGGTTAAGGCCAAAAAAAATAATAAAAGAGTAACGATGAAGGTGGTAAAGTTGTGGCTCGTTTTGGGTAAGAATATTGTCAGTGTTCTTTAACCGGCTATCTTTTGCGTTTAAATTCCATTAACCGGGTTGGCGCCTGTGCCGGAAGCAAACCTTCCTTCAGCATCATCCGTTGTCCGGAATCGGCGGCAAGGAAAGAAGCGAATCCGAGGCCGAGACCTTTCCGCGCCTGTGCGTTGAGGATGTACACCGTGCGTCGGTACGGGTATTGGCCGGTAGCCAAGTAAGCCTGATAGGGGCCATAGCCGGTTTTGCCGGGCGCTTTTGCTATGTCGACCAGTTTGATTTCTTTGCGGAACGCTTGCACGCCTTTGTCGTCGGTGTCGGAAATCCAGTTCGCTGCTATAATACCGATGGCATTTTTGTTTTTGGCGACATACGCCAGTACTTCTTCGTTGGTATTCAGGGCAGTAGCATTTGAGGGCAGGGGAGCGCCGCCGCCGATGGTATCTTTGGCGTAGCGGACTGTACCGGACAGCGGGTTGTCGAATACCAGCAAAATATTTTCAAGTTTGGAGTTCGGGTTAATTTCTGGCCAGCGGGTCGCTTTTCCGGTTAAAATATCGCGCATTTGGTCGGTGGTGAACACGGTGTCTTTGTTTTCCGGATGCACGATAAACGCTACGGCATCGTAGGCGATGGGCGTCATGTAGGGCGTAAAGCCCCGGGGTTTGAAATGTGTGTTGATTTCTTCGGTGGTGAGCGCGCGGGCGATAATAATGACCTGAATGGAATCGCGGAGCAGCGCGACCAAGGCCTCGCCTTCGGAGCAGTAAGTGGCTTCCAATTTGGCGCGTTGGTATATCGAGTCGAATACATCTATTGCGCTGGCGATTACGGGTTTATATCCTTCGTCTACCATGATCCGAAGGTGGCCGGTCGTCGGCGTGTCGAGTACTTTGCCGTTTTTCCCGCGTTGCTGGCACGCCGTGCAAAGGATGCAGGCCAGCACAAAGCCGGTTATCCAATAGCTTCGCAACATAACTAGGTTTTGTTGTTTATCCGGAATGGTCGGCGTAGAGCCGGTATCCGCGGTAAAGCCCGTAAATCAGGAGCATTCCTGCAAAGATATTGCGGAATTCTGAAGGAATACCGGGCAAAAAGGTTTTATCGATAAAGAGGTAACTGCCTAGGATCAGGTAAAACGAGGTCATAGCAATGCCAAAAATAAGCATGGGCGTTCGGATGGCGTTTCGCCGCCGCAGGCGTTCGTCGGTAGACATAATAGTTGAAAATTGGTGAATAAAAAGGCGAAAGCGATATTTGGAACATTGCCGGACAGATGCAAATTTCAGCAAAAAAGGCGGGCTGCCATGAAAAATATTACCAGCTTCTGACTCAGCAGGCTATTGTTTTCCGCTTAAAAAATCCGGAATAAAAAAGGCTGTTTCGGAAGAGACTCCGAAACAGCCTGTCGGGAATAGATTCAAACCGGAGTTTATACGCTTACAGCTTCCACCACATGGCGTTGCCGAAAATTCCGGAGTTGTCGATGTTCTGGCTTTGTAGCGCAGCCTCTAGATTGGCTTTGTTGTTGCCGGTTTCACTGGTTGGATAGGCAAACCGCTTCGGAACGCCTAGGCCCGGGAATACCGAACCGGGAACCTCCACGATAGCATCTGGCTGACCCGTACGGCGGAATTCGGTGTAGGCTTCGCAGCCATCGCCGAACAGCGCTATCCACTTTTGCGTGATAACAGCTTTCAAGGCATTGGCATCGTAGGCATTACCCGCGGCAGTCAGGAATGCCTGATCGGCCGTAACGCCATGCTGGGCGCAGGAAGCGCTGATGCCATCGAGATAGGCTTGTTTGTTGTTTTGCGCTTCCGCCATGATGAATTTCACCTCAGCGTAGGTCATCAGTACAGACGGAGCGGCCGGGTCGTCGCGGAAAGCGGCGCCGATAGCCGATACGGCCGTGAACGGGCTGGGCTCTACCGTACCATTCGGCTGGCCTTTGTAAATGCCGCCATCATTCTTCTCGGCATATACCGGCAAGCGCGGATCGCCGGCCATCAGATCAACCAGGGTCTTGGACACGGCGTGGTCATTACGGCCACCGTTGTACTTGTTGTCGTAGATCGGGTTGGAGTTGACCGTAGCATCCGGGTACGAAAATTGCGCGTTTTCAGCATTGCTGGAAATCAAATCGCTCGGGTTGCTGAGCAGCGCTTGCAGCTCGGTGTTGAATGCGGCGTTTTTGTGCTTGCCGCGGTTGAGCAGGCGGGCGCGCAGCGAGTTTGCGAACTTTTTCCATTTGTCGGTGTCGCCACCGTAAATGATGTCGCCTACACCGAGATCGTCGGATTGGCCGAACATGTTAGCAGCCGTTTTCAAATCGGCAACCAGGCCAACATAAATTTCGTCCTGCTTGTCGTATTTCGGCGTAACAGAGCGATCAACGCTCAATGCTTCCGAGTACGGAATTTCGCCCCACATATCCGTAATGATGGCGAAGTAGTAGGATTTCATCGTCAGCGCCGCAGCCAGCATATTGCTCGGGTTGTCCGCTTTGTCGATAATGCTTTGCAGGTCGGCCAGGGGGCCAGCGTACAAACCGTCGAAATGAGCGGTGAAGGCATCCGGACGATAATCGTAGAAGTCTTCGTCGATGTACTGGATTTTGGCATAGTGTTGCGCCCAAAGCCCGGCATAGGTCATGTTCATGCTGGCGCCGTGCGTACGGCGAACGCCTTGGGAGATAGCGGAGAGCAACACGTTGGTCAGCGGAACATCTTCCGGACGGTTCGGGTTGGTGTTGATCTCGTCAAAGTCTTTGTCGCAGCCGCCGGAGAAAACCACAGCCAGGAGCAATAACCAGATTTTGATATTTTTCATAATCGTGATGATTTTAATAGTGTGTGATGAATTGGGTTAGAACGTGGCGTTCAAGGTCAGGCCCATCGTGCGGGCAGAAGGCAATTGGCCAAATTCGATACCCTGCATAGCGTTGGAGGGGTCGAATGCCGTTTCTGGATCGATGTGCGGAACATTCGATTTCAGCAGGGCCAGGTTGCGGCCATAAGCCGACAGGCGCAGGCCGCCGATAAACGAATTGGCAAACCATGCTTTCGGGAAATCATACCCAATGTTCACCTCACGCAGTTTGATGAACGAAGCGTCGAACACGCCGCGGTCGTGGCGGCGGGAATAGAAAAAGGCATTCCAGGTTTCGGCGTCGTTTTTCACCGTATTGGGCGAATAGGTGCCGTCGCCATTGTCGATCACACCGCCGTAGTTGTAACCGTTTTGGATCTCATCCAAAGTGTTACGGCCTTCCAGCGATTCTTCCAACACACCGGCGTAGCGGCCGAAGATGTAGGTCATCGAGAAGATGTCGGAGCCTTGGCGCATATCGAGCAGCGCACTGATCGAGAGGCCTTTCCAGGTGAAGGTATTGCGCACGCCGCCGACCCAGTCGGGGGTGATCGTACCCAGGTTGAAGTTGTTGATGTTGCCGGTAGCGTCAGCGTCGTAGATCGGGAGGCCGGTGGTAGCGCTGACGATCATTTGACCGTCCGGTGCGCGCTTGATACGGCGGCCGACGAGGGTGCCGTAAGGTTCGCCTTCACGGGCAACCAGACGTACGCCCCAGTTGGTATTCAGCGTAATTTCGGTCACGCCGTCGGGCAGGTCTTTAACTTCGGAATTGTTTTTCGCCCAGTTGAAGTCGATATCCCAGCGGAAGTTGGTCGTTTTCACCGGAGTGAGGCCCAGTTGAATCTCAACGCCGTTGTTGTTGATCGTACCGGCATTCGCAAAGCGGCTGGTGAAACCGGTAGTCGAAGACACGTTCAGCGGGATGATCTGGTCGATGTTGTCGGTATTGTAATAGGTCACATCCAAGCGGACGCGGTTGTTCAGCGCCTGAATTTCAACGCCAGCTTCGATCGACTGCGCGCGTTCCGGCTTCAGGTTGTTGTTCGGCAACGAGCCGGGGATCGTAAAGGACGGAACGCCGCCCCAGGGATTGTTCGGTGCATAGGTCGGCAGCAAACGGTAGGGCTCGGTGTCTTTACCGGCCTCGGCATAGCCGCCGCGAACTTTCAGGTAGTTGATACCCGGGATGGTCACTTTTTCGCTGATCACTACGCTGGCGTTGAAAGCCGGGTAGAAGTAGCTGCGGTTGGCAGCCGGCAGGGTCGACGACCAGTCGTTACGTGCGGAGGCGTCGAGGTACAGGAAGTTCCAGAAGCCGAGCGAAACGCTACCCAGCACGGAGTTGACCCGGAGTTTGTTGACAAACTGGTTGACATTGATGGCGCCGTCGGCGTTCGAGAAGTTGAACAAGCCCGGTACCACCAGTGCATTTGCCGTTTGTTCGTTGCCGGAGAAACGGCCATCGCGGCGCACGGCACCCACCGTTGCATTCAAGGAGAAAGCGTCGGAGAAATATTTATCTGCCGTAAACAAAATGTCGCTGTTCGTTTCCTGGAAGGTGTAGTCCAGGGTCTGGTAGTAACCATTCGGGTAGGTATTCGACGTTTGGTCGAAACGAATTTCACGCGCATCGGTGTAGAAATCGGTACCGGTACGGCCCATCACACGCAGCCAGGGCAGCAGTTTGTACGTAACCGACACATAACCGTTCGTGCGGTCGCGACGCTGCGGTTTGGTGTTGTAGTACAGCGTGAAGAACGGGTTGTTCTGGTAGTTGTGGTTCCAGTTGACCCGGTTGCCATTGGTCGGGTCGATCACATCGCGGTTGGCGCGGAGGTATTCCCAGTCGACCTGGCGGCCAGCCCAGATGGACTGCTGCAGGATGTTGTCGCCGTCGTAACCGATGCCCGGGCGGTTGTCCGAACGGGTAGAGGTGTAGGTGACGTTACCATCGAGCGAGAGTTTGTCGCTCATCGCAATGCCGAAACCCAGGTTGAAGGTGTTCCGGTTCAGGTCGGTATTCGGCACCATACCTTTCTGATTGAGGTTGGTGAACGAAAAACGCGCATGCGACTTGTCGCCGCCAGCTGTGATGGCAACGCTGTTGGTCAGGTTGATACCCGTGTCGAAAGCGTTGCGAATGTTGTCCGGACGCGCCACCCAAGGTTGCTGAGCGCCGGTAAACTGGTCGATCAGTTCGCCTTCACCAGCTTCATCTACCTGGCCGTCGCCGTCGTTGTCGATGCCGTCGGCTTGGTTGATCGCCGGGTCGAAGGAGGGGCCCCAACTTTCGTCGACGCCGTCCCACAGACCGCCGCCAGCGCCGTCTACATAGCTGAACTGGAAGCCTACGCCCTGGCCAAATTTGTTCTGATAGGTGGGCAGGCGGAACGGCGTGGAAAAGCCGATGTCGCCGGTGTAAGAAATACCCAGGCCTTTGGTGGCGCCTTTACCCGATTTGGTGGTAATCAGGATGACGCCGTTGGCGCCGCGCGCGCCGTAAAGCGCCGAAGCGTTCGGGCCTTTCAATACGGTGATCGAGGCAATGTCATCCGGGTTGATGTCCTGGATGGCGTTACCAAAGTCGACACCGCCAAACTGGGTGTTGCCGGAGCCTTGTGAGCGGTTGTCCATCGGGATACCGTTCACCACAAACAGCGGCTGGTTGTCGCCTGTGATCGAGGTGTTACCGCGAATCACCACACGCGAGGAGGCGCCTACGTTGCCGGAGCTGCTAACCACATTCACGCCGGCAATTTTACCGGAGAGTTGGTTAACCACGTTGGCGTCGCGGGCTTGCGTGAGCTGGTCGCCATCTACTTGCTGGACGGCATAGGCGAGTGATTTCTCGGCACGAGTCACACCAAGTGCCGTGACGACCGTTTCGCCCAATTGCAGGCCGCCGGCAAGCACTGCATCGACGACGTTGGAGGCGCCCAGCGTGATTTCCTGGGATTGGTAGCCGGTGTACGAAAATACCAGTACGTTAGAACCTGCCGGAACCTGTACGGAATACCGGCCTTCGACATCGGTGCGGGCGCCAGTGCTGGTCCCTTTGACGGCTACGGTTGCGCCGATCAGCGCTTCGCCATCATCACCTTTCACCGTACCCACTACGGTACGCTGTGCAAGGGTAAACCCTACAACAGCTAGCATCAACCAAATGGTTGTAAGTAATCGCTTCATACGAAAAGTTGGATTTGGTTAAATAATATAATTGAACAGATTACAAGCAAGTATTAGGTCATTCAGGGAACCTAAGTAAAATGGGCGTTTGGTAGTTAGTTGCTTGAAAATGAAAAGTTTAAAATTGTTTCTACCAAAGCCAGATATATGCAAAGATACTTAAAAGTTTGAAAAGCAAGTCCAAGCGGTATCGGATAAAAAAGTACAAACCCGACACTTGAAGTCCTTCGTTTCATTTTGCATTGCCCAGCTGGCCTGGGCAAAAATAGCGAATATTCACTTTGCGGCTGTCGAATGGCGCGGGCTTGTTTTTCTCAGAAAAAGACAGGCTTGCGGAAGCGCAACGGGCGCTTTTTGCAAGCCTGCCTGCATTCGAAAGTTTGATTTGGACTATGAAGATGCAGAAAAATCAGTCTTCCAATTGTTGAAGGTACATTTTTATCGTATTGGACAACCCATAGTACAAGGCGTCGGAAATCAGTGCATGGCCTATGCTGACCTCCTGCAAGCCCGGACAATGTTCCCGAAAAAACCGCAAATTGTCCAGGTTCAAGTCGTGACCGGCGTTGATGCCGATGCCCACCTCGTTGGCAATACGGGCGGCCTCGGTGTAGGGCCTCACCGCCGCTGCCGGATTTCGAATAAAATCGTGCGCATATGGCCCGGTATACAATTCGATCCGGTCGGCTCCTACTGCTCTGGCTCCTTCCACCATGCGCGCGTCGGGGTCGACAAAAACCGAAACCCGGATATTTTTGACGTGTAAAGCCGCAATCACTTCTTTTAAAAATCCGGCATGCCGGATGGTGTCCCAGCCGTGATCGCTGGTGAGCTGGTCCGTAGCGTCGGGCACCAAGGTGCACTGATGCGGCGGGTTGGCTAACACCAGCTCGAGAAACTCAGGGGCAGGGTTTCCTTCGATGTTGAACTCCGTAGTGACACAGGCTTTCAGCAGAGGGACATCGCCGTACCGGATGTGCCGCTGGTCGGGGCGGGGGTGCACAGTGATACCTTGCGCGCCGAACGCTTCGCAATCCTCCGCCACCTGGACCAGGTTGGGCAGATTGCCGCCCCGCGAATTGCGCAGCAGCGCCACTTTGTTGATGTTTACCGAAAGTCGGGTCATTTGTCGTGCCGGGTGCTCTGTAAATATTCCTGCAAATGGCGGCTATTCTACCGCCAGCCGCTATTTTTGACGCAAAATTACAGTATTCATGGAAGATAACTACCCCTTGCCGCCGGAGGAACCCGCTTCGCACGTCAGCTACCGGCCTGCCGAACCTCAAGTGCCGATGGTGCTGCTGGGCCAGTTGGCGGCGAGCTTGGGCTTTGCCATGGCAGGAGCTGCGCTGTACCAGCTGATCCACCAGTCAGCCGGCTGGGACGCTGCTGTTTTGACGGGCGTTTTGGCTGAAGACGCGCCGCCGGAGCAACGCTGGCCGATGCGTTTGCTATTGGTTATCAGTCAACTATCGGCGTTTTTGCTGGCCGGTTGGGCTACGGTTCGTTTTTTTTACGGCCCACCCCGAGCCGCCCTCGCCTACCTGCAAGCCCGGCGCTGGCCGGCCGGGCGAACGGTAGCCCTGGGCGCGCTAATGATCCTGCTTGCAGTGCCTTTGGTTTTGTATACCTACAACCTGAACCAAGCCTTGCCCTTGCCCGATACCTGGCGCACGCAAGAGGCCGACGCGGAAACGACCATCAAAGCCCTCTTGCAAATGGACACGGTGTGGGAACTTCTGGCCAACCTCATTCTGATCGCCGTATTGCCGGCCCTGGGCGAGGAACTGGTGTTCCGGGGGGTGGTGCAGCAACAGCTCCTGCGGCGCATGCAACCCGGGCTGGCTATTTTGCTGAGCGCCGCTATTTTTAGTTTCGTGCATTTTCAATTCGAAGGGTTTTTGCCGCGCATGTTGCTCGGCGTGCTCCTGGGCTGGCTGTACTGGAACTTTCAAAACATCTGGGTGCCGGTAGCCGCGCACTTCGTGAACAATGCCGTACAAGTACTCGGACAATACCTGTACAGCCGCGAACTTTCTACGGTCGATCTGGAACAAGACGTCGACGTGCCCTGGATGGCAGCGGCTGTCTCCGGCCTAGCCGTGTTTGCTCTCCTGCGCTGGGGAGAAGGCATGCGGGCGGTGTCTCCAAAAACGTAAGACAACCCAATATTTTTAAACTCAAAATCTCTAATCATGAGTCTTCTCGGAATCGGTTCCCGTGTCAAACACCCGGCCTTTGGCGATGGAGTGGTGGTGCGCCTCCATGTGGCGGCCTATGAAGTATGTTTCGTTCAATTCGGTTTGAAAATGGTCGGCAAAGAGTATTCCTCCTGGGAGGTGGTCGAAGCCATTCCCGCCGAAGAGGCCGTTTCGTTCACCGAAGCGGAACAAGGCCTGGTGCGCATCCTGCGCAGTTGGGCCGGCGTCAGCCTCGAAAAAGTGCCGCTCGGCGACCGCTGGAACGGCGGCAAGCTCGTCATGCACTCCTCCGACAGCAGCGTACAACCCAAAGAAGTGCCGATCGAAACGTTTTTCCACAAAATTGTAATGATGCGCGACCGCCTGCGCGTACTCGAGCAAAACATAAATGCCAGTAAAAAACTCGACGACGAAGACAAAGTCAACCTCCAGCAGTATATCACCCGCTGTTATGGCAGTATGACGACTTTTAACCTGTTGTTCAAAAACCGGGAGGACTATTTTGTAGGCGAAAGTTCGAAGGATTGAATACTTGTTATACCCGCGGGAATGTGGTTTGCAGTTTTTTCCATTTAACTACTTTTCAACCTGTGTCACCACCGCCCGCCCACGGCGTAAATGGTAACACTCCCAGGCGGCAAACCCGAACAGCAAAACATACTCCAACGCGATCCAGCCGTATTGTTCCCGGTAGGCGCCGCCCTGGTAATGGCTGTACGAAAGTGCAACTACGCCCGTCCAAACGAGCGGGTAGCGCCAGGGTGTCGACAAGCTGAGGGCAAACGGGACGGTGGCGTACCAGGGGTGCACCGTGGTGGCAAGAGCGAGGTAGAGGGTGGCGGCGGCTAAAAACCTGTCAAGTCGAAATTTTAAAAAAAAGACTGGCGGAGGTAGCGCTTTGCGCCAAACTTCGCCAGTCTTTTTTTTAAAACTTCGACCTGGCAGGTTAGCCAACGCAAGCACCCAAACCCCGGCAAACACGGCCAATCCTAAAATAGGTCCCAACATCCGCCCCACCTCTGTTCCGGGGGCAGCCACCGCCTTGCCCGCCATTTTCAAAACATAATAAACACTGGCGTTGAACGCGAACTGCCGGAAGTACAGGTTCAGGCTGGATGCCATGTTCGTCCAAATTTCAGGCTGCAAGAGCGGTGCAAAAAAGCAGGCGGAAAAAAGGGCAAACCAAAGCGCGAAACACCCCCCGCGCCGCCAACCCAATATTACCCAAACAATCGGTAAAAACAACAGCGGCAACAGTTTGCTGGCGGTAGCCAGCGCCCAAAAAAACGCTGCTCTGGACAGTTGGCCGCGCTGTAAAGCCAACAGCCCGGCCAGTAAAAAACAAATCAGGGCGCCTTCGAAATGCGCGTTGCCGCAGATTTCCAGCACCACAAGCGGGTTCAAGGCGTACCAAACCGCTGCCGGCATTTTTCTAAGTGGCCGCGGCTCTGCAGTCGTTCGTTCCCAGGCAGCAAGCAGCGCCAGGGTGGCCAGTTCGCAGCAAAAAAGGAAGGCTTTCAGTACGAATACGCCGCCGGTAATGTGCTCCGGAAACAATTTTGCCGACAGCCAAAAAACGGCCTGGCAAACCGGTGGGTATACCGTGTGATAATCGGGCGAGTTGAGCCGGGCAAACAAGTCTGCATCGATGCCGCGGAGGGCGATGCCGTTTTCCATAAAAAAACGGGGCGGGTGCGCGAAGGGGTGCAGCCCATGAGCCAACAAGCGCCCGTCCCACAGAAAGCGGTAAAAATCGTCGGATAAGTTGGGAAGGCTGAACAGCAACAACAGCCGCAGGGCGATGCCTGTCGCCAGCCACCAATGCCTGTCGGCCGTACTGCCCCGGAAAACAATCCACAGGTATACGGCGAAAAACAGCCCGTAGGACAAAAGGAATGCGGCAAACTGCGGGCGCTCCAACACAAAACCCAGGAAATAACTCAGCGCCAGAAAAATTGCGCTGAGGGAAAGCCGCAATGGCAGCGCCATCGGTGTGCCAGGAGCCAAAATTTACCGGGCCCGCCGTTTGTGTTCGAAGGAAAACTTGTGATAGGCGCCGTTCACGGGCACTTCCACTAAAATCCGGTTCAGAAACGGCGCCTTTCCCCGCACCTTGACGATGCCTTGCACGGCTTCGCCCGGGTACAAGGTATGCGCGCGCAACAAGCCGTTTTCGGGCATGGCCGGCTGTGCTTGCGGCGGAGGGGCGGTGGCTGCCGCGCCTATGACATAGCCGACGTTGAAGGAAAAGTCGATCCAGCCGACCGGGTCATAGAAATAGGCGTTAGCCCAGTCGCGGTTGTTGTTGCCCGAGCCGCTTCGGCCTTTGGAATCTTTACTCACTTCGTGCACAATCAGGATAAGAGCCACGGTGCCCACCACTACGGCCGTGCCGATCAGGATGTCGCGGTTGCGTTTCCATTTGACGTACTCGCCGGCTTCGAATACGCGCAGCGGCTGCATTTGACCAAAGGCGTCGTAGCCGCTGACTCGGATGTCTTCGGGGTAAATGGTGTAGGCCGAGTCGCTGTCGTTGTAAATGTACACTTGCAGGCTGAGGTCTTTTTCGCCTTGGGCGCTCAGGCCGGCGGTGATGTCGGCGCCGAACTGCTGGGAGCGCAGGCCGGGCAGGCCGCGGGTATACACGGCTTCGGTTTGGCCGGGTTGGGTGGCGGCGGGTTGGTAGTAGTATTGGGCGCAGGCGGAAAGGAGGGAGAGTGCCAGAAAACCCAGAAAATGCTTTTTCATATCTGTAGTTATTGGTTTGGTCAGGACGGCGCCGGGGGCAATCTTCCCGGAGGATTTCGGGAAGCATGGCGGTTCCGCTGCAAAGGTAAAATCGGGGCAGATACGGGTAGGCTTCCGGATTAAATTTCATCCAATTTAACAGCAGAATTTGGCCTGCGTTCAATGTATTGGCCGGTTTCTTTTAGTGCTGAACAACCAGTTTTTTTTCCTGCCCACCTACCTGAATCAGGTACAGGCCATTGGGCAATTCCGCTGTGGAAATAAAAACTTGCCGTTCAACCGCTGCAATCTCAACAGTCTGGGTCAGACGTCCGTGCTGGTGAATAGGTTGCAGGATGGAGCGCTTTCTAAACAGTTGCATAGTTCAAATTTTATCCTTGAACAAGGCTGACAAAGTTGGTTAAAAAACGCCGCGTTTGGTAAGCGCAAAACCTGGTTTTGCGCGGAAAAAGCAAAAAGCCCCGTGGCGAATTTCTCGCCACGGGGCTTTTTTAACAGCCATTGAATCCGATCAAAGGCGCAAGTGCTTGATCGAATAGTAACAGATCGTGCCAAAGCCGAATGCCAGCATGGAGTGGAACAGCACGAACGCGTAGTTGTCGGTTTTGATGCCTACGATTACTGCGGCGGCGAAAACCAGGGCCATGAAACCTTCGCCGTAGGTGATCCAGGAAATCTTCTTAGCCATATAGCCGGCATTCACGAGGGCGCCTTTTTTAGCGCCTACGCCGTACTTCGGGGTGCGCACGAAGGCCGAAACTTTGCCGCGCAAGCCCTCGATGACCGCGATAGCGTTGTACAACGACAAGCCCATGGAAATCGGCAGGAACGACAGGAACAGCCCGAAAAAGCGCACTTTTTCCCAGAAAGAAGGCGGGTTGTTGCGGTTCAACTCGGCCGTTACGTTGGCCGTGTACGAAATCGCCGCAACGGAGAACAAACCGACCACCGAGAACGACAGGAAGTGGGTGGAAATCCCCAACTCACTGAAGGCGAACGACAGCGGAATGCTGCTCAGCGCCGCGATAAATACCCAGAGGAACACGCCGTAGGCCATCAACTGGCTGATCGCGTGCATTTTTTGAATGCGGTTCAGTTTGTCGGTCGACCACACCAGTTTCAGCAGTTTGCGGGCGTTTTGCGCGCCGCCCTTGTTCCAGCGGAACTGCTGGCCTTTGAGCGCGTTCATGTCGACCGGCAATTCGGCCGGGCTGCCCATTTTTTCCAGATACTGAATTTTATAACCCATGATCTGGGCGCGGAAGCTCAGGTCGAGGTCTTCGGTGAGGGTATCGCTCTGCCAGCCGCCGGCTTCGTTGATCACTTTTTTGCGCCATACACCGGCAGTGCCGTTGAATTGGAGCAGCAGGTTGCCGTAGGAGCGCCCGGCCTGCTCCACGGTGAAGTGCACGTTCAGCTGCAGGGCCTGGAGTTTGGTGAGCATGCTGTAGTCGGCGTTGATGTGCTCCCAGCGGGTTTGGACGATGGCAATTTTCGGGTCTTCGAAATACGCCATGGTCGTGCGCAGGAAGTCAACACGCGGGGTGAAGTCAGCGTCAAAAATGGCGATAAAATCGCCCTTGGCTTTCGGCATGGCTTCTTGCAGGGCGCCGGCTTTGTAGCCCTGCCGGTTGACGCGGTGGATGTGCTCGATGTTAAAACCCTCGGCTTTGAGCGCCGCCACTTTGGCCGCTACGATGTGCACGGTGTCGTCAGTGGAATCGTCGAGCACGTGGATTTCAAACTTGTCTTTCGGGTATTCCTGTGCGGCAACGTAGTCGATGATGCGCTCCGCCACATACATCTCATTGTACATCGGCAACTGAACAGTCACGAAGGGGATGTTCGGATCGTTCAGATCGTATTTCTTGTATTCAATTTTCGGGTGATCCTTGTGGAATTTCTTGTACAGAAAAAGCAGGTGAAACTGAAGGAGGGCATAAATCGTCACGCCGCTCATGGCCAGGAAGTAAATGAGCAGCATCAGGTAGCCGAAGTCGACAAAAGCCTGATACTGAAATGCTTGAAAAAGCGAATGGATGCCGAACATATTGAGTTTTGAGTTTGATTTTTAAAACTGTTGCGTCGCCTGGGGCGGTTTTTTGAAATATTGAATAAAAATGACGGCGATGATTTTCCAGCCAGCGCGAAAGACGCCTTTTACCGTTCCGGAGACTTTGCTTTTTCCTCCCGCGCGTTTGCGGTAGCGAACGGGTACTTCGGCGCAGCGCAGCCCAAGTTGAGCGGCTTTGACCTGCATTTCCACCGTCCAGCCGTAGTTGGCGTCGCACATGTCGAGCGCCAGCAGGCAGTCCCAGCGGATGGCCCGGAAAGGACCCAGATCGGTAAACCGGTAGCCGTAGAGCCAGCGTATCAGCAAAGGCGCCAGCCAGTTGCCGAAGCGCTGCGGCGCCGACATGGCGCCGGGCGGAAGCGGACTCAGCAAGCGGGAACCGATCACGAGGTCTTGTTCGCCGTTCAAAACAGGAGCCGCCACGTTTGGCAGCTCGTCGGGGTAGTCGGAGTAATCGCCATCCAGAAACACCACAATTTCGGGCTGTTCGGACGGCGGCAGGCTCTGCAGGTAACGTATCCCGGCCAGGCAAGCCGAACCGTAGCCGCGTTGCGGCGCCTCAATGACCCGGGCGCCGGCCTGGCGGGCTACTTCGGCAGTGCCGTCGGTAGAGCCGTTGTTGCAAACCAGTACCTGGCGAACCCAGTGTTTCGGGATGGCGGCCAGCACCAGCGGCAGCGATGCTGCTTCATTGTAGGCAGGAATGAGAACATTGATGCGCTTTTGCCGAGTGTTTTCCTCCATAACTGCCTGCTCCTTTTTTGCCGGTAATTCAATTGCCCCTGCAAAAGTAATCGGCAGTTAAGAAAACGTTAAAAATAATTAACAAACGGGGTGTTAAAGTTTTGTAAATCGCCATCCCCGGCGGCTTGTTGCTGCTTTTTCTGAAAATAAAATTCCAGAATACTGCTTAATTCGCACTGTTCTTTTGGGCGGGGGGATAAAATTTAACAAATCACAGGGATTAATTTGGTCCTGACGGTAATCGCCAAAAGAAAGTCCAGCCTCCGTTTTCATACGTTCATTTGTGTTAATTTTTTAACAGTGCCAACGCGCATGCTCCACGCCAAAACCAGCGGGAAGAAATGCCTCTTCAGCCGCCCGGGCTTTCCTACCTTTGCCGGCACTGATCACAAAAACTGCTGCCCATTCATGTTTTTTTTGCGAATTGCCTTGTTGCTCGCCCTCCTCACGGCGTTGTTCAGTTTCTGCCAAAAGGAGCGGTTTACGACCGATACTGCCGACAAGCTCGAGTTCAGCACCGATACCCTGCGCTTCGATACCGTTTTTACCGAACTGGGCTCGGCCACCCGTATCCTCAAGCTGTACAACCGGCACGATAAAAGTATCCGGATCGATAAAATTTACCTGGAACTCGGCAGCCAGTCGCGGTTCAACATCAATGTCGACGGGCTGCCTGGCCACAGCCACAGCGATCTGGTAATTGCGCCCAACGACAGCATGTACGTGTTTGCCGAGGTAACCATCAATCCCAATGTGCCGCCCAGCGCCAGTCCGTTCGTGCTCGATGAAAACCTGGTGTTCGAAACCAACGGCAACCTCCAAAAAGTAGTGCTGGAAGCCTGGGGGCAAAATGCCGTGTACCTGCCTTCCCGCTACGGCGCAGGCGGCGCAGTGCTCTACGCCTGCGACGGCGGGGAGTGGGTCTGGGACGACCCGCGGCCCTACGTTATCTACGGCATATTAGCCATCGACAACTGCACCGTTCGCATCCCCGCAGGCGCCCGCGTGCATGTGCACGGCGGCTTGGGGCGCGAAGTGGTCGACTCTGCCGTAGTCCGCTACAACGATGGTTTTCTGACCTTTATCGGCCAGGGCCGGCTCATCGTGGAAGGCACGCTCGACAGACCGGTAATCTTCGAAAGCGACCGCCTCGAACCGGAGTTCGACGAGGAACCCGGACAATGGACAGGCATTTGGCTGCAAGCCGGCACCACCGGCCACCGGCTGGAACACTGCATCGTCCGCAACTCGATCATTGGCGTTCGCGTCGATTCGGCTGCCGAGCTTACGCTGCGCAACACGCAGATTTATAACACCGCCAGCAGCGGTCTGATCGGTATTCACGCCAAAATAACGGCCGAAAACTGCCTGTTTCACAGCAACACCGGCTACTCTATCCAATTGGAATACGGTGGCGACTACACGTTCCAGTATTGCACGGCCGCCAGCTACGGCGTCAACGGCGAAGCCTTGCGCATGGGCAACGCCCTTTGCCTCGACGATTTTTGCGACAGCTACGCGTCCTACCCGCTTCGCGCAAGTTTTCAAAACTGCATCCTCACCGGCAGCCGCGCCGACCAAATTACCCTGTTCGACCGCAGCGGCGTTGCCGGCGAGTTCAACTACGATTTTAAAAATTGCCTGGTGCGGGTAAAAGACCTCCTGCGCCCCAACGACCACCCGGAATTTTTCAATTTTTGCCAGCCCTGCCTCAACCTCGAAACCCAGGACACCATTTTTCTCAACATCCCCGAAAACAATTACCGGCTCGATACCCTGCATTCCAAAGCCAACCGCTACGCCGTCCCGATCCCAACCATTACCACAGACCTCGACGGCAAACTGCGCGACGCCACCATGCCCGACGCCGGCTGTTACGAAATTGAATTTTAATTTTTAGGGTTTCTGGTTTCCGGTTAGAAAGTTTCTGGTTGTTCACCCACTCGGGATGTTAAACCAACCAACAACTTTCTAACCAGAAACCCTCTAACCAGAAACCCTCTAACCAGAAACCCTCTAACCAGAAACCCTCTAACCAGCAACCAGCAACCTAAAAATGCATATCCTACTGCTTGGCGGCGGCGGCCGCGAACACACTTTCGCCTGGAAACTCGCCCAGGACCCCGGCTGCTCCCGTCTGACCATCGCTCCGGGCAATGCCGGTACCGCTGCTTGCGGAACCAATGTCGACCTGGGGGTGAATGATTTCCCCGCTATTCGGAATTTTTGTTTGGAGAATGCCGTACAAATGGTCGTCGTCGGCCCGGAGGAACCACTGGTGCGCGGCATCGCCGATTTTTTTAAAAACGACCCGGCCCTGCGCAGCATCCCGGTCATCGGGCCCTCTGCCGCCGGCGCCCAACTGGAAGGCTCGAAAGCGTTTGCCAAAAAATTTATGGAGCGCCACGGCATCCCCACGGCGCGCTACCGCGAGGTGACCACGGTGGCCCAAGGGCTCGAGTTTTTGCAGACCCTACAGCCGCCCTACGTGCTCAAAGCCGACGGCTTGGCAGCCGGCAAGGGCGTACTCATCCTCGACCAGCTGGAAGATGCTGCCGCAGCACTGGAAACGCTGCTGGCCGGACAATTTGGCGAAGCCAGTCGCCGCGTAGTGATTGAGGAATTTTTGAGCGGTATCGAGTACTCCGTGTTTGTGCTGACCGATGGACGCCATTACAAAATTTTGCCGGAGGCGAAAGACTACAAACGGATCGGGGAGGGCGACACCGGGCTAAACACCGGAGGCATGGGCGCCGTATCGCCGGTGCCTTTTGTAACGCCTGAACTTTGGGAAAAAACGGAACGGCGCATCATCCGACCCACCGTGGCTGGTTTGGCCGCTGAAAATATTGATTACAAAGGGTTTATCTTTTTCGGCCTCATCTATGTCGGCAGTAACCCCTACGTCATTGAATACAATTGCCGCATGGGCGACCCGGAAACGGAGGTGGTGTTCCCGAGGATGAAAAACCAACTGGTCGACTTGTTTGAAAAACTGAGTTCAGGGCAGTTGGCCACCGTGGAAATCGAGTCGGTTCCGGAAACGGCGGCAACCGTCATGCTCACCGCCGCCGGCTACCCGGAAGCGTACCGGAAAGGCGACCCGATCCGGCTGCCCGAAGCGCCCAAGGGTATTTTGCTGCTGCACGCCGGCACCAAATTGGCAGCCGGTCAGGTGCTGACCAATGGCGGCCGGGTACTGGCCATTACTGCTTTCGGGAGTACGATTGGGGAAGCAGTCGGGAAATCCCTGGCGGTCGCAGAACAGGTGGTGTTTGAGGGGAAATATTACCGTCGCGACATCGGGATGGACCTGATTGGACAGGATTTGGTGGGGTAGACAGGATTTTCAGGATTTGGAGGGAGACAGGTTTTTCAGGATTTACAGGATTATTTTTTTTGCGGGAATTTTTGGGATTGGGGCGGCGCTTATTTCGGCAGGGTTATGGTGTAGGTGTAGGAGGACGCCGGCGCCGGTTCGGCGGTTTCCGCCTGGATGGGGGAGGGGGTAGTGTACACATACTGGTAATTTACCTGCTGGGGGGCTAGCTGCGGTTTTTGCGCAGGCAATTTGAAGCGAACCGGCATTTTTTTGTGAAACAAAACCCGCACGCCACGGTTTCGACCTACCGAAAATTTGAGCAGCCGGATCACCCGGCAGGCTTCTTCATCGCAGCCGTGTCCCAGGCTTTGCAACACCCGGGTGTCCACCACATTTCCTTTGTAGTCGATGTCGTATTCAATCAGCACAGAGCCTTCCACGCCGGCTTTCAGCGCCGCTTCGGGGTAGCGCAGCTGGCTGTACACGAATTTGCTCAGTTCCTTGGGGCCGCCGGGATATTCCGGTTGCTGGATAAAATGTTTGGGCTTTTTTTCGCGCTCCATGGGCGGGTATTCTTCCGGTGGTTGTGTTAAAAAAATTAGTGCTCGGGGTAAGGTTGTTTAGGCTAGTTTGGGCGCCAGAACCTTCTGCTGCAATACTTTATCCAGCAGGCGCAACAACCAAAATCCGGCCAACAGCAACAAGCCGTACAGCAACACCGGGCTGGAGGCCAGGGCGCTCCAGTCTATGGCGGGCGCTTCGGGGAGTCGCACCAAAGGTTGATCGGCCGCCGGCAGCTGGGCCGCTGAAACGACCAGCACGACCATGGGGCTGAGCACAAACAAGAGGAACGCCAGGATGATTGACCGGATGATCCAGTCGGTCCCCTTGGCACTGGCTGGCGAGCGACCTTGTTCGACCGCCCAGGCAACGAGCACGCGGTTGGCAAAACCTGCGTCGGGCGCCTCCAGCGGCATCGTGGTGAGCTCTTGCTTTTCTTCCAGGATGGCGTTCAGCCGCAGCTGCCATTCGGGGTGCTGGCGCAGGTAGGCTTCGACGCGGGTTTTTTCCGGCTGGTCGAGCAAACCGTCGGCGTAGTCCCACAAGCGTTCGTCAGTCATAAAAAATGTATTTTCCATCGCTTCAGTGTTCTTGCAAATTGGGTTGCAAAGTTAGTATCCGGCGCGGACTTCGGCGTCGAAATGGGTTTCCAGCACGGTTTTTAATCGTTGCCGGGCCCGGCAGAGTTTAGTTTTGGCATTGGTCATCGTGAGGTCCATAACCTGGCAAATTTCATCCAGGCTTTGTTCGTAGAGGTAAAACAGGGTAATGATCGAGGCGTCGTCGGGCGAAAGGTGTTCGATGGCCTGGTGCAGGGCAGCGTTCCGGTCGGCTTGTTCGAGTTTGACGGAGGCGTCGGGCGCGCCGGCGTCGCCGAGTTGGATGGGCTGCTCGGCGTCGTCGAGCGAGCGGATATCGGGGCGTTTTTTGCGCAGGTGGTTCAGGGAGGTGGAGTAAACAATTTTGTACAGCCAAGTGGTAAACTTACAGTCGCCGCGAAAATCAGCCAGGTAGCGAAACATGCGCAGAAAACTGTCCTGCGCGATTTCATGCGCTTCTTCCCGGTTTTTGACGAACCGCAAGGCCAGGGTAAACACATAGCGCTCATGCCGTTTGACCAGCATTGCCTGCGCGCTTTGCCGGCCGTTCAGGGCTTGTTGGATGAGGGTTTCGTCGTTGATGCTGGCTGCCATGTTCCGGTGATCCTTCCTGTTTGCCGCCCTTGACAGCGGCGGGGCAAGGGAAGGTTACAAATTTCGCAAATTATTTAAATTACCCCGTAGGTCCTTTTCAAATTGGACTTTTGACTTTTTGGGAACGCTGCGCGCGATTTTTTTAAGTCAAAAGTCCAATTTGAAAAGTGGCTGTTGTGCTCAATTAAATTGTTGGCACAACCAGTGCGCCAGCAGATCCGGATCAACCTGCTCGAACGGGTGTTTGACGCCGGGCAAAATGTCGAGCCGGCCCTGCGGCAAAGCCTGCGCAACGTTTTCGGATTCTTCCCGGCCCACCATGTGGTCGTCGGCGCCCAGCCCGATCAGTACCGGGCAGCCGATCTGCGTGAAATCTTCCGGCTTCAGCGCGCTGCCGTTGCCGAGGTCGTGCAGCAAGTCGGCGGTTTGTTGCAAAACTGATTTCCAGTCGCCAGGGGCATGGCGCTCGGCGAGCAGCTGGGCGAAAAGCGGCACCTTGGCGGCAATTTTATCGGCGTTGAGCAAGGTAGTTTCCCGGGCGGCCACCTCGGGCGTCCAACCAAATTTCGTGCCCAGAGTAACCACCCGGACCACCCGCTCAGGCGCCAGCAGGGCCAGCTGAAGCGCCGTGTAGCCGCCCATGCTGTAGCCGAAAATTTGAACGCGTTCGATATTTTTCCGATCCAGAAAATCCAGCACGAAACGGGCAAAATAGCCGATAGAAAACGGCTCTGCTGCCGGCGTGCCCCCATGGCCGGGAAAATTCAGGGTATGTACTTCAAAATCGGCGGGCAGCAAGGGAAGGAGCGGATCAAATTGCGCAGCGCTGCCGAGCGCGCCGTGGAGCAACAAAAGCGGTGGATTCATGGGGTAAAGATAAGCAGCCGTCGAATGGAAAACGGGTGTGCGCCATTTCGTTTTCATTCGCGGCGCTTGCTGGGTTATCTTTGGCAAAAAAAACGATATGACGATTGCCGCCCAATTGGTCGACCTCCAACAGCGCCGGATTTACCCGGCCGAAGTGCGGGTAGAAAACGGCCGGATTCAAAGTATCCGGGAAGTGGAACGCGCGCCGGAGGGTTCCGGGTTTGTACTGCCCGGATTTGTCGACGCCCACGTGCACATCGAAAGCAGCATGTTGCCGCCCGCCGAATTCGCCCGCCTGGCGGTAGCGCACGGCACGGTGGCCACGGTTTCTGACCCGCACGAAATTGCCAATGTGCTGGGCGTGCCCGGCGTGGAGTTTATGCTGGAGGATGCGCGGCGCGCGCCCGTGCGGTTTTGCTTCGGCGCCCCTTCCTGCGTGCCGGCCACCGGTTTTGAAACGGCAGGGGCAACGCTCGACCCGACAGCTGTGGAAGCCCTGCTGCAGCAACCCGAGATCGGCTATTTGTCGGAAATGATGAATTTTCCCGGCGTGCTGAACGGCGACCCGGCAGTGCTGGCCAAAATAGCCGCCGCCCAACGCCTGGGCAAACCCGTCGACGGGCACGCCCCCGGCCTGCGCGGCGATGCGGCGCGGCGTTATTTTTCCGCCGGCATCAGCACCGACCACGAGTGTTTCGGCTACGAGGAAGGCCGGGAAAAAGCGCTGATGGGGGTGAAAATTCTGATCCGGGAAGGGAGCGCCGCCCGCAATTTCGAAGCGCTCTGGCCGCTGTTGCGCGAGTTTCCGGAACAAGTCATGTTTTGCAGCGACGACAAACACCCCGACGACCTCCTGCGCGGCCATATCGACCGGCTGGTGGCCCGCGCTGTGGCAAAAGGTTGCGACCTGTTCGATACCCTGCGCGCCGCCAGCGTCAACCCGGCCAAACACTACCGCTTGCCCCTGGGCTTGCTGCGCGGCGGCGACCCGGCCGATTTTATCCGCGTCGACAACCTCGCTGATTTCAAAGTTTTGGAAACCTGGATCGGCGGTGTTTGCGTGGCTTCCGGAGGCGAAAGCCGCCTGCCGCACCAGCCGGTGGCGACGCCCAACCATTTTTTGGCGCAGCCTAAAACAACAGCCGACTTTCGGCTGCCAGCCCGCGGAACGGCGGGCGTGGTGCGGGTCATCCGCGCCTGGGACGGCGAAATCGTCACCGGAAAAGAGGAGGCGCACGCGCGGCTGCAAGACGGGTTTTTGCTGCCCTATCCGGCGCATGATGTGTTGAAAATTGCAGTGATAAATCGCTATGCCCCGGCCGCCGCTCCGGCCCTGGGCTTTGTGCGCGGCTTCGGTTTGCAGCGCGGCGCCCTGTCCTCCAGTGTAGCGCATGATTCGCACAATATTGTAGCGGTCGGCACCGACGATGCCGCCTTGTGCGCGGCCGTCAACGCCGTGATCGAAGCCCGGGGCGGCGTGGCGGCGACCGATGGCGGCGGCGATACCCGCGTGTTGCCCTTGCCAGTGGCCGGGCTGATGGGCGCCGGCGATGGCTATGCCCTGGCGGAAGCGTATGCGCGGCTCGACCGTTGGGTGCGCGAAAGCCTGCCTTGCGCTTTGAAAGCGCCCTTCATGACGCTCTCCTTTTTGGCCCTTCCGGTCATACCGGTGTTGAAAATGACCGACCGCGGCCTGTTCGATGTGGAAACCTTCGATTTTACGGAGGTGGAACTGAAATCCTGATAATTTTGCCCGCTCGATATGGAAGTCCGGGGTAAACTAATAGCCGGTGTGGCCGGCATGATCTTGTGCGATTTGTCGGGTTTGCCTCTGGGCGGCCTCTGGGGCTTTTTTTTGGGCGCCATGTTGGGGCATGTGCTGTTCGACCGGCGGCGCGAGCTGGCCGATTCGGAACGGGAATTCCGGGAGTACCGGCGGCGGCAGGGCGTTTTTTTGTACCACGTGTTCAGTTTGTGCGCGAAAATGGCCAAATCGGACGGGCCGGTCAACCGCAACGAAATCAACCTGATGGAGCGCCTGATCCGGCAGCATTTTCGCCTGCCCGACCAGGGCCGAAAAGAGGTAATCCGGATTTGGAATGCCGCTAAAGATGGCTCGACGCCGTTCGAGCAGTACGCGCGGGCTTTTTACCAGGAGTTTGGCCGCGAACGGCACCAGGTGCTTAACATGATGGACCTGTTGTTTGCCACCGCTGCCGCCGACGGCCGTTTGCAGCGCCAGGAAGAAGAGTTGTTGCTGCGGGCGGCCGGCTTGTTTCACATCAGCCGCCTGCAATACGACCGGATCAAATACCGGTACTACCAGCGCCCGGCTACGGAGCAACAAGGCCGGTGGTCGCCGCTCGACCCCTACTACGCTATTTTGGGCGCCCAGCCCGCTGAGTCGCTGGATCAGATCAAAAAAAAGTTTCGCAAACTGGCCATGCAGTGGCATCCGGACAAACTTTCGGCCAAAGGCGCGTCGAGCGAGGCCTTGCGCCATGCCAAGGAAAAATTTCAGCAGATCAACGAGGCGTA
>CAZVZH010000025.1:0-8349 GCA_964630705.1 uncultured Saprospiraceae bacterium
TCAGGCAAAATTAGTTTAGAAACGGGGATTGCCAATTTTTATGTGGCAAAAAATACCCCTGTGTCCAATTTTTGGTTACATCGTACTGGCCGAGCGAAAAATCCGGTTCCAGTTGATGCCCTCGCGAATGTTGCCGTTTTTGGTGGAAAACCAAATAAACAGGGGTTTGCCCACGATGTGGTCGGCGGGCACATAGCCCCAGATGCGGGAGTCCTCGGAGTTGTGGCGGTTGTCGCCCATCATCCAGTAGTAATCCTGTTTGAAGGTGTAGGTGGTGGTTTCCTCCCCGTTGATGTAGTATTTGCCGTCGCGGATGTCGAGTTGGTTGCCCTCGTACACCCGGATGATGCGCTCGTAAAAGGGCAGGCTGGCTGGGGTGAGGTCGACCGTGATGCCTTTTTTCGGAATGTAAATCGGGCCGAAATTGTCGACGCTCCAGTTGCCGTACAGGTTCGGGTCGTTCGGGAACACATAGCCGGGCCGGGCGCCGGGCTCGAAGCGGGTAACGCTGATGTCGGCGCCCCAGCCTTTCACTTGTTGGAGTTGTTTGGCGTCGAGGTTGTAGTATTTGCGGATTTCGCCGTTGGGCAGCGGCACCGGAATGGCGTCGTTGAGGCTGACGCCGATATCTTCCAGACCTTTGATATTCAGGCTCCCGGTATTGTTTTGGATGTAATAGGCGAATTGCAGGTGCTCGGGGTTCTGGGCGGCTTTGCCGTTGAGGTATACCTGGCCGTTGCGGATGTGCAGGCTGTCGCCGGGCAGGCCGATGCAGCGTTTGATGTAGTGGTCTTTTTTGTCGAGCGGGCGGGCCACCACCTCGGGCATAGGCGGCGTGGGTTGGTTGGCGCGACGCAGGTTTTCGATCTCGCGGCGCCATTGGTACACGTCGTAGGTGCGGTTGGGGGTAATGATGACGCTGTCGCCAGCGGGGAAGTTGAACACGACGGGCTCGTTGTGGTCCACTTGCTCGAGCGCCGGCAGTCGGTAGTAGGGTAGCGAGGGCTCGCGCAGGTACGATTCGCGGGCGAGCAAGCCGCTGCCGCTGCTGAATCGGTTGTGGATCAGGGGGAATTGCAGCACCGTCATCGGCGTGCGGATGCCGTAGTGGGCCTTGCTGACAAACAGGTAATCGCCAACTTTCAGGGTGCCCTCCATCGAGGAGGTCGGAATCACATAGGCCTCGATGAGGAACATCCGGATAAACGCGGCGGCGAACACGGCAAAAATGATCGCCTCCGTCCATTCCCGCAGTTGGCTTTTTTGAAACGGATGCGCAGCTTCCAGTTTGCGCAGCGCAGCTTTATCGTTTTTCTCCTGGGCTTCGTGGTGCTGGCGGTGGTATTCGCGTTCGGCCGTGAGGACCGGTCCTTCGTATTTGTCTTCCGGGTTACGACCGATCAGAAAAAACGGAATAGGGGCGTAGATTACCGACAGCGCCGCTTGCCAGAAACTGTGTTTTCCAAAAGAGCGTACCATGTCGATACAGAGGCCGGCATAGATAAAAAAGTTGACGACCGGGAAAAGCAGCCAGGCGGCAAAGGCGGGTTTGCGGCCCACCATTTTACACCATTCCACGGCGGCCAGGCCGGGTACCAGCGCTTTCCAGCCCGGAATGCCCGCTTTTTCAAAAAGTTTCATCATGCTCAGGCCGAGCAAAATGTAGAGTACGATCAGGAAAATTAAAACCGACATGATATGCTGCGCATTTGAAATTTAAAAAAACCGGGCTGAAGGTAGTTCGACCGCGCTAGTCAGCAAGCCCGCTTCGACCGTTGAGCAAAAAATCCGGATAGACGCGCCTCTTTTTTCTGCCTGGGATAAACCGGGCTTCAGGATTACTCCGCTTTGCGCTTTTTGCGCCGGGTTTTGAACATTTCCACCACTTCTTTTTCTTTGAGGAAATCCATGTCGACAAACTGGGTGGACACGAATTTTTTCACATCCTGGTAGTCCTTGGCGCGTTTGTCGGTAAACACCCGCAGCAGTTTGGCCACATAGTTCATCGACATTTTTTTGATCGACTGGTTGAACTGCTGGTTGCCAAAGATATTCATGTACACGCCGAAAATTTTGGTCAGTTCGAAATAGTCGGCGTATTCCTGCGGCCCCAGCCCCTTAATTAAGCGGCCGAAATAATTGAGGATCAGCTGCCGCAGGCATTTGCTTTCGATCGACAGCCCTTTGTGGTTGTTGTAAAAATCCTGTACGGCTTCGATGGTGTCGGGGTGCACATAGCCCAGATTGTGCACTTTTTCGGCGATGAGGTAATATTCGGACATCTTGCCTTTTTCCTTTTTGTCGAGCAGGCGGATGATCCGGTTGTCGTGCTCGGCGCCCATTTGAGGGTTGGCGCGGTAGAGCGTGACCAGAAACTGGAGGTATTCGTTGTCGAAATCCGGGTAAGATTTTCGTTCGCGTGCAAAATGGGCGGCGAGTTTCTTTTGTTCTTCGGCATCCAGTTCCATGTAATTGCCGTACAGGGCCAGCATTTCGACGTATTCCGGATTGTTTTGGAATTCCTTCGTTGTCAGGAATTTATCAATTTGCGCTTTCAGGCTGGAATTGTCGCCGCCCACTTCGAAACGTTTGAGCAGGAACTGCCGGAGGGCCGAAAAGTTGGCCTTCATTTCACCCAGTGTTTGGGGGAAATCGGCTGAGTAGTACAGTTCGTTTTTAAACTGGTTGGAGTAGCGGGTGTACAAATCCAGCCGGTCTTTGAGGTCGCGGAAACGGTCGTTTTTTTGTTGTTGCAGGAAGTAGCGGATGCGCTTGTTTTCCACCAGCGACATCAGGTTGGTAATCCAGATATCGCTGCTCAGGGCAAAACCGACCTGGATGGTTTGGCCGATGCGTTTTTTCAGTTGTTCGAAGTGTACACTGTGGCAAATGGCCAGGAGGATTTCTTTGAAATGGTCGTTGGGGCGCACATAGCGGTACTGATCGTTGATTTCGCCGCGCAAAACGGCGTAGCCCAACACGCGGGGCAGGTACAAGCCTTCAAATTCAGGGGCCAACAGGGCTTTTTCAATGGTGGCCAACTGAAGCGGCGCCTCGGAGGCCACTTCGTGGTGCAACTCAGAAATTTGGGGCTCAAATTCCTGGCGCAGTTCATTATAGAATTCTTCTTCCTCTTCCTCGAGGTATTGCGCCAGAGCCGGAGCGTTTTGAATGGCCTTTTGAAGGGCGTCGAGCCGGACTTGGTATTGTTTGTCTAAGGCTTGCATGATGCTTAGGAATAAAATGTTTGGTTAAAAACGTAGATTTTTTAGTGGTTGGGAAAACTTGAAAAAAGACCTGGTAAAGCGACAAAAGGCTTTACCAGGTCTTTGTTTAACCCGTAAGTTGATGGGCAAAAGTACAAACTCTTGCCTTAGTTGGCATTAGTCTTCCTTTTTTTCTTCTTCAGCAGCCGGCGCTTCTTCGGCGGCGGGCGCTTCCTCGGCTACTTCAGCGGCTGGGGCTTCCTCGGCAACCTCAGGGGCGGGCGTTTCTTCTGCTGCCGTTTCCGCTACGGCTTCGACAACTTCTTCCGTTTCTGCCGCTGCGGTTTCTGCTACAGCTTCAGCAACTTCCGCTTCGGGTTCGGCAGCCGGGACTTCGACGGGCGCAGGTGCGGCTTTTGCTTTTACTTTCGGCGCGCCGTCAACGCTGGCGATGAATTGGCGCTGTTTCTCAGCGGTTTCTTCGCGGCGTTGGGCGATGCGGCTTTCTTTTTGCTCCAGCCAGGCGCTCAGTTTGGCGTCGGCTTGCTCCTGGGTCATGGCGCCTTTTTGTACGCCAAGCGTCAGGTGCTTCTGGTAAAGTACGCCTTTGAAGCGCAAAATGGCGTTCACCGTGTCGGTCGGCTGCGCACCTTTCATGACCCAGTCGAATGCGCGTTCGCGGTCGAGTATGATGGTTGCAGGAACAGTCAGGGGGTTGTAGGTGCCGATTTTTTCGATAAAACGGCCGTCGCGGGGAGCGCGGGCATCAGCGGCGACGATGTGGTAAAAAGGCGCTTTTTTGCGGCCTTTTCGTTGGAGACGCAGTTTTACTGCCATGTTAAAACGAAAATTTTGTGAAGAGATACGATCTCGCCCGGGTACTTATTTTCAATAACACCGGGCTTTTCGAGGGCGCAAATGTACGTTAACCCTGCCTAGATAACCAAATGTTGTTTTTATTTTTCTAAAATGAAGCCCTGTGCACAGAACTTTCGCAGGCGCTTTGTGCTTCCCGGGCAGAACATTATCTCTACCTTTGCGACCTTGAAACCGGACTATGGAGAAAATTATCATCCTCGATTTTGGTTCGCAATACACCCAACTGATTGCCCGCCGGGTGCGGGAAATGCAGGTTTTTTGCGAAATTTTACCCTATAATAAAATGCCGGATTGGTCGCCTGATATCAAAGGGGTAATCCTTTCCGGCAGCCCGTTTTCGGTCAAACAATCCGATGCGCTCCGGCTCCAATTGGACGCTTTAACCGGGCGCCGGCCGGTGCTGGGTATTTGTTACGGCGCTCAACTGATGGCCGATTTTTTCGGGGGTGAAGTGGCGCGTTCTGAAAAGCGGGAATATGGGAAGGCTGTTTTGGCGGTACAAAATTCTGGCGATCCGTTTTTTGCCGGGGCCTCCGCCAGGTCGCAAGTGTGGATGAGCCACGGGGATACGATTCTCCGGCTGCCGGAAGGTTTTGAAATGCTGGCCAGTACGGAGAGTATTCCGGTAGCCGCTTTTCGGGCGGTTCCAGGGCGCTTTTCGGCGCCGGTTTACGGTATACAGTTCCACCCGGAAGTGTACCACAGCCTGGAGGGGTTTCAATTTTTGAAAAATTTTGTCCTCGGGATTTGCGGCTGTGCCGGCGATTGGACGCCGGCGCATTTCGTGGAGGGGACGGTAGAGCAATTGCGCGAAAAAATTGGTTCGGAGAAGGTGATTATGGCTTTGTCGGGTGGCGTTGACTCCACGGTGGCCGCTATGCTGCTGCACCGGGCGATCGGCAGCCAGTTGTTTTGCTTTTTTGTCGATAACGGGTTGTTGCGCAAGGGGGAATTTGAATCGGTCCTGGATTCGTATCAGCACATGGGTTTGAATATCGAGGGGGTGGATGCCAAAGAACGGTTTTATGCGGCTTTGGCCGGGGTGTCTAATCCGGAAGAAAAACGGAAGATCATCGGTCGGCTGTTTATTGAAATTTTTGAAGAAGAATCGAAGGCGCATCCCGACTGCCATTGGTTGGGCCAGGGTACGATTTACCCGGATGTGATCGAATCGGTCAGCGTGCACGGACCCTCGGTGACGATCAAGAGCCACCATAACGTGGGTGGTTTGCCCGAAAAACTGCATTTGAAGATCGTCGAGCCGCTGCGTATGTTGTTCAAGGATGAAGTTCGGCGGGTTGGAAAAACGCTCGACATTCCCGCAGCGATCCTGAACCGGCATCCCTTCCCCGGGCCGGGGCTCGGCATCCGGATTTTGGGCGATATTACGCCGGCAAAAGTGCGGATGCTTCAGGAGGCCGATGCGATTTATATCGACAAGTTAAAGCGATCGGGTTTGTACGACCAGGTGTGGCAAGCGGGCACTATTTTGCTCCCGATTCAGTCCGTCGGCGTCATGGGCGACGAGCGCACCTACGAACAAACGATAGCCCTTCGGGCGGTAAACAGTACAGATGGAATGACGGCAGAGTGGAGCCAACTGCCGTACGAGTTTTTAGCGGAGGTGTCGAGCGAGATCATTAATAATGTCAAAGGGGTAAACCGGGTGGTGTACGACATCAGCACCAAACCGCCGGCTACGATCGAGTGGGAATGAGAAAAAACTCGGGCATCAAAAACCGAAGCGGAGTCGTTATTTTCAAAATTTTTGAAAAAAATAAGATGCGGGCAGTTCTTCTGGCAGCGATTTTGGCACTTTTGCCGGCTATTTTCAGCGGCTGCTATTCGTTTAAAGGCATATCGATTGACCCGAATATCAAAACATTCTTTGTCCGGAACTTTGATAATGTTGCTCCCAATGCTCCTCCAACATTGGCTGTGGATTTTACAGAAAGATTGAAAGATAAAGTGCGTTCCGAAACGCCGCTGGCGCTCAACAACGAAACGCCTGATGCAGAATTTTCAGGAAGAATAACCGACTTTCGCGTTGTGCCGGTAGCCCCTAAACCTGGGGAGGTGGTAGCCTTGAACCGTTTGGAAATCCGATTTCAGATCAACTATACGGTAAATAAAGACGAAGTGGCAGGCAGCTGGGTGAGCGAGCGCAGCTTTAGCCACTTTGCCGAGTATGACAACGACCGGGATTTGTTGCTGATTCAGGATCAACTCATTAAACAAATTACGGATCAAATTCTGGAGGATGTCTTTAACGCGGCGTTCAATAATTGGTAGCCTTTTGAATTGACGATATGACGCAGGATCGATTAGTCAAAATTCTTGAAAATCCGGACTTGTTGTCCAGTATCCCGTACGAGGAACTCAAGACCTTGGCGCTAACGTATCCGTATGCCCACAACCTTCGGTATTTGTTGGCGCTGAAATCGGCTCAGGAAGACCACCCGGATTTAACCAGAAACTTGAGTTCGGCGGCAACTTACAGTTTGGACAGGTATTGCCTTTTTGGTCTGGTTGCACCAATACGGTACCGGGAAGCGCTTACCGTAATGGAGCCTGAGGCCGTTTTGGAACTGAAGCCGATCGAGTTGTTGCAACGCGAGTTGGAATCGAAAGCCCCGGTTGAGCAGGAAGTTGCTCCAATGCCTCCGGATAGCCCCGCCCAGTCTTTTGTCGTTGAACAAACTGTAAACGGAAATACTGCCCACGTCCAAACGGCTGGTTCAACTCTCGCGGCCATGCCAGCCGAGAAAATGGAAGATTCGAATGGGGAGGAAGTTTGGGAATTTCCCAACTTCAGTGTGTGGATCAGCCAATTTAACCCCCCAGTGCTGGCGCAGCAAAATATCGCTCCACTTGAAGACGCTAATGTCGAACCACCGGAGCCGGTAGATTCAAATGTTGAGGCGAGCAGTTTGGAGAAAGGGCCCGATGTCCTGGCAGAGATTACTGCGCAACAGTTGGCGGAAAAAAGCGTGCGGGAAAACAAGGCGATTTTATCTGAAACGTTGGCCCGGCTTTATGTGGAACAGGGTTATCTGGATAAGGCGGTGGATATGTATGAGCGCTTGGGTTTGGCGTTTCCGGATAAAAGCGCGTACTTTGCGGCCGAAATTGACAAATTAAAAAAATAAACAAAGATGTTACCCACTTTAGCGGTTTTGATTGCCCTGGTGAGTGTACTGCTGATGGCTGCGATTCTGGTTCAGAATCCCAAAGGCGGCGGTATCGACCCCACTTTTGGCGGGCAGGCGCAACAATTGTTTGGCGCTGCACGCTCTACAGATTTTATTGAAAAGGCCACCTGGGTTTTGGTGGGCGCACTTTTCGCACTTTGTATTATCGCGGTGATCGTGGTTGGTCCCGGAGGGGCAGCAACCGGCGCTGAAATTCCGCTTGAATCGGGCGGCTAGTTTGGCAAAAAGCAGCGATTGAAAATAAAAAGCCCTCCGCTTGAATGATAAGAGCGGAGGGCTTTTTGTCTGCGCAAGCGTTTCAAAAAACTATTGAAGGTCATAAACTTGGAGCTCCAGGTTTTGGATGAGCGCGATTAGTTTTTCCGCATAATTTCGATCTGTGGCATACCCTGTTTGCTCCAGGCCTTTAGCCCAGCCTCTGTAATCACGGGAGTCCAGTTGGAATAAAGTAGCATACCGGCGGCTATTTTTGAGGAATAGGCTGTGCGCCCGGAAGCTGCTCCAAACATTCGCATAGCGCACAAAAAAATCCTTGTGACTGTCGTCGCTAAAATTTGCACAGTGTCCTTTTTTGCATTGGTTGGAAAAGCATTTTATACCGAAATGGTTATTGGTGGTTTGCGCCAATTTGCTGTCGCCGGCGTTGCTTTCCAACAGGCCTTGCGCCAGAATAATGCTGGCGGGAATACCAAATTTTCGCATTTCCGCGACGGCAACCGGCGCAAACCGTTCGATGTAATCGCGGCATTTCAGAGCGGCTTCGTTTACGGTTTCAGCGGGAATCTGGTTTCGGTCGGGAAAGTCCGGATCAATGGCAAAAACCGCATGCCCTTTTGCATTAGCCGGGAGGTGCACAAAGTGGGTGGATCTTTTTTTTTCGGCGTGGTGCGGCGCCACAGAAGGTCTTTCCTCTGCCATGGATAACAATCCGGCTTTCACATTGTGGCCGTTTGCTGGAATTCGTTGTTCGCTTTGGTTGGTGGAGCCAAGGTCAAATACAATGGAAATCTTTTCGCTCCAAACCAGGTAAGTCAAACCAATTAAGAGAATGC
>CAZVZH010000025.1:8359-15955 GCA_964630705.1 uncultured Saprospiraceae bacterium
TCATCCGTAGTTGTACTTTGGCGGAAGGCACTTGACCGTTTGGGTGTTCCTGCAGCGTAGTGGTAAGAAGTACGTGCCATGTTTTAATAGTTGAAGTGAGGGACAAAATTGTTTTAAACAGCGCACAAAATAACACAAAAAGTTTTTTTAAAACAACATCTGGGGGCGGATAAAATTTATTGTGTTGGTAAATTTTCATTTAGCCCAGGTAAAATGCCCGGGAATAGCCTATTTTTGCCCTTTCTGATCTTCGTGTAATTTTTACGGTTATTCATGGAAATCATTGCGGATTGCGGATCTACAAAATGTGATTGGTTGCTGTCGCACGGCGGCCGTGACCAACAATTGGAGAATACGGTAGGCTTTAGCCCTTTCTTCCACAGCTCGACTGAAATACAGTCCATACTAGTTGAACAACTGGTTCCAAAATTGCAACCGGAGCGCGTTCAGCAAGTCTGGTTTTACGGCACCGGTATACACGATGCAGCGCGAGCGGAGATTGTTGCTGTAGCGCTGCGCGCTGTTTTCCCCCAGGCTGTGGTTGTGGTGGAACACGATTTGCTCGCCGCTGCCCGCGCCACCTGTCAGCGGAGTGCCGGGATTGCCTGCATTTTGGGTACGGGCTCCAATAGCTGCTACTATGATGGCTCCAAAATTTTGGATAATGTGACTTCTTTGGGTTGGTTGCTTGGCGATGAAGGCAGTGGAACGCACCTGGGCAAGGCACTTTTGCGCGCCTGGTTTTACCGGGAATTGCCATCCGATCTAAACACCGCTTTTCAAGTAGCGCATCCTGAGGGTGGCGAGGTAATAAAAAACCGGGTTTATGAAAAAGGAGCGAATACCTATCTGGCTACTTTTACCCGCTTTTTAGGCGACAATTTGCAGCATCCATTTGTACAAAAACTAGTTGCCGATTCCTTAGGGGAATTCCTTGACCGGCATGTGCGTAAATATCAAGGCCACCAACAAGTTCCCATTCACTTTGTAGGATCGATTGCACATCATTTCAAATCCGTTTTGGAGGCCTGTATGGAAGAGCGGAAACTTCACTTGGGGGTCATCGTCCGCAAGCCTATTTACCCCTTGGCAGAATACCATTTAGTGCCCTTGGATTAAATGGAGGGCTTTCCCCTATTTCAATTTACTAGAAAAAATCATGGCAAAAGAAATAAAACGCATTGCGGTGCTGACCTCCGGCGGCGACGCCCCCGGCATGAACGCGGCTATACGTGCAATCGTCCGGAATGCCTTTAATAATGACTTGCACATCTATGGCATCATGCGCGGGTATGAGGGTATGATCGATGGAAATTTCAAACGCCTGGAAACCACCGATGTCAGTAACATCATTCATCGGGGAGGCACCATCCTGAAAACTGCCCGTAGTAAACGTTTCCTGACGCCTGAGGGGCGTAAATCTGCTTTTGAAAATTTGATGTACCACGATATTGATGGCTTGGTGGCTATCGGAGGCAATGGCACCTTCACCGGGGCCTTGAAATTTGCCGAGGAATACCCCGACGTGCCGATCATTGGCATCCCTGGGACCATCGACAACGACTTGTTCGGTACCGATTTTACTATCGGTTTTGATACCGCAGTAAACACGGCTGTACAGGCTGTAGACAAAATCCGGGACACAGCAGACTCGCACAACCGTTTGTTCTTCGTGGAGGTGATGGGGCGAAATTCCGGCTATATCGCCTTGCATACGGCCATTTCAGGCGGCGCTGGCGGGGTGCTTATTCCGGAAGAAGAGTCGAGCATCGACGATTTGGTTCGATTGCTCAAACGGGGCGCGAAACGCGCCAAATTGTTCAGTATCGTGATCGTAGCGGAGGGCAACCAAATGGGTACCGTGTACGACATTGCCGCCCAGGTGGAGCAGCAGGTCGATGTTTTTGACGACATCAAAGTGACCGTAATCGGGCACCTGCAACGCGGGGGCTCTCCTTCCACATTCGACCGGGTTTTGGCCAGTATCATGGGATTTAGCGCCGTGGAAGCGCTGTTGGGCGGGAAAGCTGGTGTGATGGTTGGGTTTAAAAATAACAACGTTCACTACACCCCCTTCAAAGAGGCCATTTCCAAACACAAGACCTTTAACAAGGAACTCCTCCGAATGGCGCATATTCTTGCCCAGTAATAAAAACGGGCGCGGTCAACCTTGACCGCGCCCGTTTCTCAACCGATGCGTCCGCGACTATTTTTCGTCGTATTGGTACGGGAGGATTTTGGAGTCCTTCACGGTAGAAAGCGTCATCAAGGTTTTCAAACGCTCAATTTCTTCTATCTGGCTGAGGGTTTTGAACAACAGTTGTTCGTAGGTGGGGATGTCCTTGCATACAATTTTCATCAGGAAATCGGCTTCACCGGTGATGATATAGCACTCGGTGATCTCGTCGATTTGTGTAATTTTTTCCAAAAAGTTATTCAGGGCATTTTCCCGCTTCCAGGCCAAAGACACCAAGACGAATGTTTTCACATTGAGCCCCATCATTTGAGGGTTCACTTGGGCGTGGTAGCTCTGGATAATATCGCTTTGTTCCAGTTTTTTTACCCGCTCGAGCGTTGGGGCAGGGGAGAGCCCTATTTTTTTGGAAAGGTCCAGGTTGGTAATCTTGCTGTTCTCTTGTAGGATCTTCAAGATTTTCAGGTCTATTTTATCTAGTTTCTCAGACATAAGGGAATGGCGTTAGAAAATTTTATTCTGGTTCAAAAAATTTCCTCAAAGGTAGGGCGATAAAAAATTATGTGCAAGGATATTTCTAAATAGCCTTTGTAAATTTTGAATTTTAGGGGAAATTGTCTTTGTGCTGCCATGAAATTTGTTCAATACAGGGCAAGACGCGCTCGCGGCCAATAAATATTTGCTCAAATCGGGTGCTTTTTCCCGGCTGCAATTAAAAAAGGTTGAACCCGCGCAAGCCCTTGGATAGCTCCAATTTTTACGCTGATTCAACCTTTGCGGCCGACGATCATTTTTTATCAGGGGAAAATACCCATGGAAATGTAGTCGCTGGCAATTTTATTCAAGGAGCAAACAAAGGCTGCGGTACGAAAATCCGGAATGTCTTTGTGTTGTAAAAAGGTTTCGCGGATTTGCTGGTATGCCGTGATCATGGTGTCTTCCAGGCCAGAGTTTACCAGTTCCACTTCAGTGCCGCCCCGGGTGAGGAAATCGCGGTCGCGCTGGTTGATCTGTTTGCCGGTCATTTCTTCCACCTTGTTCAGAATGCCCTCGAAAGCATTGTGTTGGAAGCGGTTTTGCAAACGGCCGAATCGCTGGTGGGATAAGTTTTTCAGCCATTCGAAGTAAGAAACCGTCACCCCGCCGGCATTAATAAAAAAGTCGGGCAAAATAATGATGCCCTTTTTCAGCAGGATCGGATCGGCGTAGGCCGTGATCGGGCCGTTGGCCGCTTCGGCGATAATTTTGGCCTTGATACGGTCGGCATTGTCGATGGTAATCTGGTTTTCCAGAGCAGCGGGGATCAGGATATCGCATTCCAATTCCAGCGCGGCAGAGGGGCCGCCGATGTGTTCCGTGCCGGGAAAGCCGATGATAGAGCCCGTTTTCTGCCGGAATTCCAGCAATTTTTCGATGTCAATGCCTTTTGGGTTAAAAATAGACCCTTCGCGTTCGGCAACGCCGATGATGATGGCGTCGCCTTCTTGCTGGGAAATGATGGCAGCATTGCTGCCCACGTTGCCCAGGCCTTGAACCACAATTGTTTTGCCGGCGATGCCAGTGGTCAGGCCAATTTTTTTCATGTCTTCCGGGTTCGACATGCACTCCCGGATGCCATAAAAAACTCCCCGGCCAGTGGCTTCTGCACGGCCCCGGATACCGTTTTGGGTAACAGGTTTGCCGGTTACGCAACCGATGGAGTCAATCTCGCCATGGCGGAAAGCCTGGTAAGTATCCAGAATCCAGGCCATTTCGCGCGGGCCGGTACCGTAGTCCGGAGCCGGCACGTCGATACCCGGACCGATGAAATTCTTTTTAATCAGCTCCGTCGTGTAGCGGCGGGTGATGTTTTGCAATTGCTCCACCGTATAGTTGGCGGGATTGATCCGAATGCCCCCTTTAGCGCCGCCAAAAGGTACATCTACCAAGGCGCATTTGTAGGTCATAAGGGAAGCCAGGGCCATTACTTCGTCCTGGTCGACGGTTTCTGCGTACCGGATACCGCCCTTTGTGGGTAAGCGGTGGTGGCTGTGTTGTACCCGGTAGGCTTCGATTACCTGATAATCATTTCCCACTTTGATAGGGAAACGAATTTGAAGAACGAGATTGCAGACGCGAATTTGCTCCACCAAGCCCTGCGGGATATCGGTGAAGCTGGCGGCTTTATCCACATACTGTTCTACGCTTTTAAAGAAACTGATTTTTGCACTCATTAATCCTCTTTTGTTTGGTGCTCTAATTTGGTTAGTTTTCGCTCCAGTCGGATGAGATACCAAACGATCCCGAAGAAGATGACGAGAATGACGGCGACAACGACGTTGATCTTGCCGGTTTCCCGCATGAAATCGCGGTTACCCTGGGCTAAAGCTGCGGGCAAAGATATTGCCAGAAACAAAATGATTGTGAAAATTATACGCGATTTAAAAAATATCATGTTCCGCAATAGATAAAAAAGTGAAAAGGAACCTTGTTTTTGAAAATCAATCCAAGTCAAGCATTCGATCGTAAAGCCGCTGATACCGGATGCGCAGTTGGGCTATCCAAAAGCCGAGCAGGGTCCAACCGATAATAGCCGGATAAAACACCGCTCGCATGGTGTTGTCCAGATCCTGGCTACCAAAAGCCGGATTGCCGGTAGCCCCTGGGTGCAGGCTGGCAAACATCCGCGGTACGATGTACAGCAGGGGCACCAGTGAGGCGAAGGCGAAAATGTTGTACACCGCCGCCAGGCGCGCGCCTTTTTCATACTCGTCGAACGAGCGGCGCAAAATAAAATAGGCCAGGTAGATCAGCAAGGCCACCGCGGTCATCAGTTGTTTGATATCGTTGCTCCAGGGCTTTCCCCAGGTATAATTGGCCCAAACCATGCCCGTCACTAAGCCCAAGGCCCCGAACAAAAGCCCGGTTTCGGCGTAGGCAGCGGCCTTTCGGTCGTTTTCGGGTACGGGTTGGCGCAGGTATTGAATGCTGTACCAAACCGATGCCGTGAACAAAAACAACAGCACAAACCACATCGGCACATGGAAATAGGTATTCCGGATGCTCTCGTAAATGACGTTTTGGTATGGAAAAGAAAATCCGGTTTGCAAATGCAAGTTTGCGATTGGCTGGGCAGTCCAGGCCGCATCGAGGGGCAAACCGGCCGCAGCGGTGTCGGCGCTCAGCTCGAGCGCTGCGGGCAACAGGCAGGCGCCGGTAGCCGGGTGGTCGATCAGGGCATTTAGATATATCGTACGGCCGGCCGCGGGCAGGCTCAGGGGCATTTGGAAATCGGCCTCCAAAATCGTGTCGTTCACCACCCGCACCTGGCTAGCCGCCAGGGCATATTGTTCGTCCGGGTACAGCCAGACCCTGATTTTTTCCACCGAAGGTTGGGTAAAAAAGGTGTTATAGCCGTAAAACCGGACCGTTTGTTCCGCCCCGCCGCGAGCAAACACCGGTTCGAGCCGCTGGATACCGGCTTTCAGCGGGACCAACATCCCGGCTACCAGGGTGTACAAAAGCAAAACAACCGAAAGAGTCTTCCACCACATGATTGAAATTTGGGCAAAGCAGTTAAAAATTCTTTGAAAACCCACATCTAATCTTTCCAAATAAATGGAAAGAGGATAAAGCTCAAGGTAATCAGAATCGCATCAATGGCTAAAAGATTGATGATATCGCGAAGATACGAGGTGTCCTGAATCAGCCGCAGCGCGATAGACGACAAGCGCACGAGGGTCAGTAAAATGGGTAAAATCACCGGAAAACTTAGGATCGCCATCAGCGTAGCGCTGTTGTTCGCTTTGGCAGCAATGGAGGCAATAAAGGTAAACGCAATCGAAAAACCCAGGCTCCCCAGGCCCAGCACCAGCAAAAATAAAGGGAAGTCCTTCACCGGATTGCCGGCAACCAGGCTGTAGGCCCCGAACGCCAGCCCGCCAAGCACCAATAATAATAAGGTATTGTAAATGATTTTGGCCAGGATGAGCATGGCAGGGTCGGCCAATTGGTAATAATACAACTGCCGGGCGCCGCTTTCCTGCACGAAACTTTTCACCACTGCATTGATCGAGGCAAACAAAATAATCAGCCAAAACAGCACATTCCACACCGGCGGCGACACCCGGATGGAAGCGATATACACCACAAACACCATGCTGAACACATACAGCACGATCCCGCTGATTGCGTATCGTTGCCGGAATTCCAGTAGAAACTCCTTGTGCAAAAGGGGGAAAATGGTGCGCCAATTCATTTGTTGAAGTGCGCAAAGGTAGGCCGGCCGGTTTTGAAAAGAGGGCCGCGGAGTAAAAATTTTACGGGTCGGGGAAATCGCAGCCCGAATGCCTTATCTTTGAAACACTAGGCAGGCAACTACGCCGGAATGTCTGTACATCCTGCTATCTTTGCACCGGCTTGCAGACGCTGCTGCTTAAATGCTCAACCCATCCGTCTGCTCCGCCGGTTTTCACTGGTTCACACAAAGCTGTCCGAATGAGTTGGTTTAAACGACTGAAAGAAGGGGTAACCACCGCCACCAAGTCTAAAAAAGACGTACCCGAAGGCCTTTGGTTTCAATGTAAACAGTGCAAAGAAACCAGCACGTCCAAAGATCTCAAGGAAAATTTCTACAAATGCCCGAAGTGCGATTACCACAGCCTCATCGGCTCGGAAGAGTACTTCCACATCCTGTTTGACGACGAAAATTTCAAACGCCTGTTCGACGATCTGGTCTCCGTCGATGTTATGAAGTTTACCGACCTGAAACCGTACCAACGCCGCATCGAGGAAACTCGGGCCAAAACTGGCCTGAACGATGCTATGGCCGTGGCAGAGGGCAAGGTGCAGGGTCAGAAGCTGGTAGTGGCGGCTATGGACTTTCGCTTCATCGGCGGCTCAATGGGCTCTGTTGTCGGCGAAAAAATTTCGCTGGCCATCGACCGCGCCCTCGAAACCAAATCCGGCCTGCTGATTATCTCAAAATCCGGCGGCGCGCGCATGATGGAAAGCGCATTTTCCCTTATGCAAATGGCCAAAACCAGCGCCAAACTCACCCTGCTGGCCAAAGCCCAACTGCCGTACATCTCCCTGATGACCGACCCAACCACTGGCGGTGTAACCGCTTCCTACGCTATGCTAGGCGATATCAACATGGCCGAACCCGGCGCCCTGATCGGGTTTGCCGGCCCGCGCGTCATTCGCGAAACAATTAAACGCGATCTGCCGGAAGGTTTTCAAACGGCTGAGTTTTTGATGAAAAGCGGCTTTCTGGACTTGGTTGTGAACCGGAAGGACCTGAAGGAAACCATCGGCGACCTGCTGACCATGTTCGCGCGGGCACGCAGGGCTTGAAAATGGCTCAGACATTAAACCGGAAATGCATGATGTCGCCGTCGGCAACCACGTACTCCTTGCCCTCA
>CAZVZH010000025.1:15965-32293 GCA_964630705.1 uncultured Saprospiraceae bacterium
TTTTACCTGCTTCTTTTACTTTGGCCTCCGAACGGTAGTGCACAAAATCTGCGTATTTGATCACCTCGGCGCGAATAAACCCTTTTTCAAAATCGGAGTGGATCACGCCGGCGGCCTCTGGCGCTTTAGCGCCCCGTCGGACTGTCCAGGCCCGCACTTCTTTTTCGCCGGCGGTAAAATAGGTGATCAGGTTGAGCAATTGGTAGCAAGCCTGGATGAGGATATTTTTCCCCGGGGCTTCCAAGCCCATCATCTCCAGAAACTCCTGGCGCTCCTCCACGCTTTCCATTTCAGCGATTTGCGCCTCGATACCCGCGCAAATCAGAATAACCTCCGCCTGTTCGTTCGCTACCGCCGAACGCAAGCGCTCGGAATGCGCATTGCCTCCGTGAATAGCCGATTCATCTACATTGCACACATACAAAGTCGGCTTTGCCGTCAGCAAGGATAAATCTTTAGTCACCAGCAGTCGTGTCTCTTCGTCGAGCCCGGGCAAAAGTTGCCGGGCCGGTTTGCCGGCTTCCAGATGCGCTTTTAACTGTTGCAAAAATTCAAGCGTTTTCAGGTCGGCTTTGTTGCCGGCTTTTGCCGAGCGCGCCACCCGGTCAATGCGCTTGTCGACGCTTTCCAGGTCCTTTAAACCCAGTTCTATGTCGATAATTTCCTTGTCGCGCACCGGATCGACGCTGCCGTCGACGTGCACCACATTGTCGTCGTCAAAACAGCGCACCACATGCACGATGGCGTCCACTTCGCGAATATTGGCTAAAAACTGGTTGCCCAGGCCTTCCCCCTGGCTGGCGCCTTTGATCAAACCGGCAATATCCACGATTTCAACCGTGGTGGGCACCAGGCGCTGCGGGTTTACCAATTCCGCCAGCTGGTCCAGCCGCGGGTCGGGCACGGTGATGATCCCGACGTTGGGGTCTTTCGTGGCGAAAGGATAGTTGGCTGCCAGGGCTTTCCCGCTGGTCAGGGCGTTAAAAAGAGTGGATTTTCCGACGTTGGGCAATCCTACGATGCCGCATTGAAGTGCCATGGATTATTATTATTGAGTGATGGAGTGATTTATTGGTGAACAGCGTTCATGAATTTTTCCAGTTTGGCGGGGTCCAGCCGGCCGTCGGTGCGCACTCCGCTGCAAATATCCAGCCCGAAGGGGCCAACCGACTCCAGCGCTTCCCGGGCGTTTTCAGCGTTCAGCCCGCCGGCCAAAAACACGGGAATACCGCTTTGTTCGACGATATTCCGGCTGATGCGCCAGTTGTGCGTGCGCCCGGTACCGCCCAGCTCTTTCACCGTCAAACGCGGGTTGCCGCTGTCGAGCAACAAGGCATCGACGAAAGGGGCGGCTGCCAGGGCTTCTTCCACCGACGACTCGTCGAGCACGTGGATAACCTGCACGATTTTGATCGCGGGCAATTCCGTCCGGAGCAAGGCATAAACGTCCGTCGCAACGGCATCGACCAATTGCAGGGTGGTGGTCTGCGCCCGGCGGTGCTGTTGAATGATACCGGCCGCTATCGTTTCGCTGGTCAGCAAAAACGTGGAAACTCCGGGCGGTGCGGTTGCGGCAATCCGCGCAATTTTGGTGTCGTCGATCACACCGGGGCCACTGGGCATTGGCCCCACCAAACCCAAGGCCGCCGCACCAGCCGAAACGGCCAGCCGGGCTTCTTCCGGGCTGCTGATGCAGCAAATTTTTACCCTGGGTTTTGTCACTGATAGCCGGGATTTAAACCTGAAAAAATTGTCGTTTGCCTAAAGCGGGCGCAAAGGTAAGCGAACATTTCAGAAGTTTGCAGGAAGTACCAAACCGAACACCCCAAGCCCGTATATCCACGCATGAATCATACCGCCCATTGTCTGCTCTCTTACCCCGACCCCGATGTACTCTTGGGTAATTTTATCGGCGATTTTATAAAAGGCAAAGCCTGGAATCAATATCCTGCCGAGGTACAACGCGGCATTCTGTTACACCGCACCATCGACAGTTTTACGGATAACCACCCGGCTACGCGGAGAAGCGTCGGGCGGATTCGCGCTTTTGCAGGGCCTTATGCGCCACCTCTCGTAGATATTTTATTTGACCATTTGCTTTGTTTGAACTGGAAAAGTTGCGCTCCAATCCCTTTCGACCCGTTTGCACAATGGGCCTATACCGAACTGGAACGCCGAAAAAGCCAAATGCCGGCCCCGCTCCAACGCCGGTGGCCACACATGCGAGCCGGCCGTTTTTTACACGGCTATCAAACCAGGGAAGGATTGGATTGGGTGCTCGGACAATTCACGGCCCGCCTGAAGCGCAACATCGATCCGCTCGCCCTTTCCGCTGCTTTTTTTGAAAACATTGATCCGTTTCACACCGACTTTCAGGAGTTTTTTCCCGCCTTGCAACAGCGTGTCGGACTAGAATTGGACTAGCGCCCTTTTTTCAAATCGGCATTCAGCATTTTGAAGTCGATCTTGCCATCATTTTTTCGGAGGTGATCCAGCACAATCAGGGCGCGTTCGATCCGCAGGTCAGGGCTTTTTACCGAGCCGGCGATGTAGAGCAGCGTGCGTTGCTTGCCCGGCGTGAGCGCGTGAAACAGGGCGTCGCCTTCCGTATCCTGTTTTAAAACTTCAGAAAACTCCTCCGGCATCGGCAAACCATACTCGCTGGCGTCTTCAAGCAAGCCGACGTGCACCGGGCTGCCCAATTTGAGGCGCAGCTGGTCGCGCAATTTTTTGTTGATATTGATAAAATAGCTGCCGTCGCCGCGGGGCATCAGCGCGCATTGAAACTCGACCTGTTCATTTAGGGTGCAAACTACGCGTTTGGCATTTCGCGCAACAAAAACCTGGGAAATGGCATCGGGCACCGCAATATGGAAGCCCCACAAATTGGAATTGAATTTTTCCAGGGTAGCAGTGAAGGCATAAGCATCCATGGAGAAACGGTTGGCTGCGCGGCGATCAGGAATATAAAATGGCCCGGTCGATTTGATCGGGGAGCGGCCCGAAATTGGAAATTTTCATTTCCGCCAGCCGGGCTCCGGCCATGGCGCGGTTGGCCAGCGGTTTCCCATCCAGGCTGGCGGTCAGGTAGCCCGCCCAAAAGGCGTCGCCGGCGCCGATGGGGTCTTTCATCTCTACGGGGCGCGCTTCCACGAAATGCTGGGCTTTGCCATCGCTCACCCAGGAGCCTTTTGCGCCGAGGGTGTAGCAGATTTCGCTGGCGCCCATTTTTAAAAAATGCTCCAAAACGGCCTCTGGGGCGGATTTTTCCTCTCCGTACAAGTTCAGGAAGTCGGAGTCGCTAATCTTGATCAGGCCGCCCATCCGGCAGTACTCCGCCACCACCCGCTGGGCTTCCCGGCGCTCGGGCCAGATTTTTTCAGAATAATTGACATCGAGGCTCAATTGAACGCCAGCACGGTGCGCTTTTTCGGCGGCCTCCAGGATCACCGCTTGAGCCGGGCTTTTGCTGAGCGCGAAACAAGTGGTGTAAAACAGCGACGTTTGTTCGAAGCGGCTGTAGGGAAACTGCCGGTTCGACATCATTTTATCGGGAGTGCGGTAGGTTTGATATCTGGCGCACTCCGTGGTGAGCATTTCCAGAAAAAGGGTGGTAGGCTCTTCCACTTGGGCGATACAGGACACATCGACACCGAGGCGGGCTACATAATTTTTCAAAATCGTGCCCATGTCGTCGTTCCCAACCGTAGCGGCCAGCATTGCCTTGTTGCCCAGACGGGCCATATTCATGCTGAGGTTGGCGGGGCTTCCTCCGGGAATTCGTCGGAACAAAGTAGCCTCATCCGGAGTGCGGACAAATTCTGCCGTGGCAAAATCTACCAGCAATTCTCCAGCACAAAAAATATCAATCGGTCTCCCCATACTGCGTGCAGGTTTTTGAAGCCACTGTTTGGAAAAATGGCGTCTATCTTATTGGTTCCGTTTAAGTTAAATTGACCAGAGCCTTGGTCGCTCGGCTAAAATCGGCTGCAATAATAAGACATTTTCCCGCCCCGCCAACCGGATAATTTTATGTGCAGAGGCATTTTCCCAAAAAAGTCGGCTAGCGGCAATTTGAGCCCGCACTGCCATTCCTGACAGATTGTGACAGGCTGGCGGTGAATCCCGAACAATGACTGAAAAAATGGCAGATAATTTGGCTTGGCACGAAGTCTGATATCCTCAAGCATCCGAATTTAATTTCGTGAACAATCCATCATTGTTAGTTAACCAAAACAAAAATAAGTCAGACGTATGAAACCAATCGCAGACCGTGTGATTATCAAACCGGCTCCTGCCGACGAAAAAACTAAGGGCGGCCTGATTATCCCCGATACTGCCAAAGAAAAACCCCAACGCGGCGAGGTGATCGCCGTCGGCCCGGGCAAAGATGGCAATCTGATGACCCTCCAAGCCGGCGACATGGTCCTGTACGGTAAATATTCCGGCCAGGAAATCCATTACAACGGCGAAGATTACCTCATCATGCGGGAGGAAGATGTGCTTTGCATTGTCTAAACCCCGGTTTTTCCCAGTTACCGTTCCCAATTTTAAATCGGCCGGAATGTCCGGCAAAACGCAAACTCAAAACTCAAAACTTAAGATATGTCTGTAAAGCAGATTACGTTCGATAGCGAAGCGCGCGAAAAGCTCAAAGAAGGCGTCGACGCGTTGGCAAATGCAGTAAAAGTTACCCTCGGCCCCAAGGGCCGCAACGTGGTCATCCAAAAATCCTTCGGCGCCCCGGCTATCACCAAAGACGGTGTAACGGTTGCCAAGGAAATCGAACTGGCCGACCCGGTATCCAACATGGGCGCCCAAATGGTCAAAGAAGTCGCCAGCAAAACGGCCGACGCCGCCGGCGATGGCACCACTACCGCTACGGTGCTGGCTCAAGCCATGGTGACTGCCGGCCTCAAAAGCGTAGCCGCGGGTTCCAATCCGATGGACCTCAAGCGCGGGATCGACAAAGCCGTACAGGTGGTCGTAAAAGCCCTGAAAGAACAAAGCGAGCAAATCGGCGATGATTTCAGCAAGATCGAACAGGTGGCTGCCATCTCCGCCAACAACGACGACTCTATCGGCAAACTCATTGCCGACGCCATGAAACGCGTATCTAAAGACGGTGTCATCACGGTGGAGGAAGCTAAAGGTACCGATACCTATATGGAGGAAGTGATCGGCATGCAATTCGACCGCGGCTACCTCAGCCCTTACTTTATCACCGATGCCGACAAAATGGTCGTCGAATATGACAATCCCTACCTGCTGATCACCGACAAAAAGATCAGCAACATGCAAGACCTGGTGCCCGTATTGGAAAAAACCATGCAAACGGGCCGTCCGCTGCTCATGATCGCTGAAGATGTGGAAAGCCAGGCCCTCGGCGTACTGGTCGTCAACCGTCTGCGCGCCGGCCTCAAGGTCGTTGCCGTGAAAGCTCCGGGCTTCGGCGACCGCCGCAAAGCCATGCTGGAAGACATCGCCATTCTTACCGGCGGCACCGTCATCAGCGAAGAACAAGGCTACAAACTGGAAAGCGTCGAACTGGCCCAACTCGGTACCTGCGAACGCGTCACCATCGATAAAGACAACACGACCATCGTAGGCGGCAAAGGCAAAGCCGATGCCATCCAAGCGCGTGTCAACCAGATCAAACAACAAATCGAAACCACCACCAGCGATTACGATAAGGAAAAGCTCCAGGAACGCCTCGCCAAACTGGCCGGCGGCGTTGCTGTCCTCTATGTCGGCGCCGCTACGGAAGTGGAAATGAAGGAGAAAAAAGACCGCGTCGACGATGCCCTGCACGCTACCCGCGCCGCCATCGAAGAAGGTATCGTAGCCGGCGGCGGCGTTGCCCTGGTGCGCGCGATCTCCAGTCTTGAAAAAGTGAAAAGCCTCAACGAAGACGAAAAAATCGGCGTCAGCATCGTGCGCAAATCGCTCGAAGCCCCGATTCGCGTCATCGCTGAAAATGCCGGCGTCGACGGCTCGGTTGTCTTCCACAAAGTGTACGACAACAAAAACGCGTTTGGCTACAACGCTCGCACCGACGAATACGAAGATCTGAAAAAAGCCGGTATCATCGACCCGACCAAAGTGACCCGCGTGGCCTTGGAAAACGCTGCGTCGATCGCCGGTATGGTACTCATGACGGAGTGCGTCATCAACGACAAGCCCGAACCCAAAGCCAGCATGAACGGCGCTGGCGGCCATCACGGCATGGGCGGCGGCATGGACATGATGTAATCGCACACACGCATTTCGAGTCCAGTAAAATACTGTTCATCGGGTATGCCGGCTTTCCGGCATACCCGCTTTTTTTGTTTTTGTCGGCCAGCCAACAGAGTTCCTGCCGGCCTTGGCAGCAAGTATGCTTACCTTTAGGAGTTCCTGTATGATCTGTTGAAAATTTCCTGCACGTTACTTCCCCCGCCCGGGTAACCGCTTCAACAACAAAAATTACATCGTACAAACGCTGCAAATGATGAAACTCCTTCCACTCTGCACGCTGGCCGTTTGCCTGCCTTGGCTGGCCGCCAGCCAATCCAACAACCTCGCCAACACGGCTTTTTACCTGCAAACTCAGGTTGAACAGGGCTTTTTGCTCTGCCCCAGCGGCTCGGGCACGCTGTACGCCCTTGCCAACGACGGCATTGATATGGTGCTGATGGAATTCGGCGCCGAGGGCGACATCTTGTCGTCGCGCTACATGAATATCGGCGTCTTCGGGCTCGATGTGCCCGCCGACATGTTCGTCGACTCCGATGGTAAATTGGTCATCGCCGGCAATTTTCAGGAAGACAGTCCCGGCAACGGCTTCGTACTGCGCTACGACCCGCTGCTGCGCAAAGTCCTTTGGGCCAAAACTTTTTTGGGCGACGCGACCTTGGTCTATGGCGTACTGGAGGTAGGCCCCGGCGGTAATTTTTTGGTCTGTACCAACCCACATAAGGCTAACAGCGACGATGCCGAGTTTTTACAACTCGACCGCGCAACGGGACAGCGGGTGCCGGGCAGCGCCTGGCGATACGATGTTGGCGCCTCCGACCAGTTTGTGCTTACCCTGCACCAAGGCGATTTGTACGCCATCGGGCGGTTCTCGGATGGTAACGGCCCTGTCTCACAGCCGTTTATGCGGAATGCGCTCTTGAAAATCAATCTGACCACGGGGCAGCCGGTTTGGACCCGGCTGGGCCACATCGCCCCGAACGTCGAGGCGCGTTTGTACGGGCGCGACCTGGTTGTCGATCAGGACGCGATCATTTCCACGCACAGCGGAAACGACCTGGGCGCCCAACTCAACCGCTCGCAGATTTTTTTACAAAAAACTACCCTCGACGGCGAGTTGGTTTGGTTGAAAAAAATTGACCTCCCGGAATTCGCTACGGAATTTGCGGAAGAATTAGTCAGCGTTCCGGACGGATATGTGCTGTACGGACGACCTTTGGCCAATACCGAAAATGCCTTGTTTGTACTTAAAACCGATAAAAACGGCGAAGTGCTCTGGGCCCGGAAATTTCAGGGCCCAGGCCGTAACCGGATGATCGCGGCGGCTCAAAATCAACTGGCGACCATCGGAAATGAAATGTACGCCACGGGCACCTCGGAGGCTGGCGGAATTACCAACATGTTTTTACTGAAAATCAGCGCCGATGGGAAAATCAGCGACGATTGTCCGGCTTTCGTACCTACGCCGGCAACGTTTACCGAGGTGCTCAACCCAGCGCACTATTCCGTCAATCCAACGGTTACTGCCAGCCTGACGGGCATTCCCGACCTGGCCGCAGCGCCTTCCGTGCCGTTTTTCCCGGAAAAAGAAGTACTCTGCCAGCAAATTATCGGCAACAATTGCCAGGACATGGTGGATTGGACTTTTACCATCGACGGGTTCTCCTGCGATGCCGGCTCGCTGAGCCTTTCGTATACCCTGTGCAACTCCGGCGGGATTGCCGCGAGTGGTCCGGTACCCGTGTCTTTTTATCTCGGAAACCCCACTTTCGGCCCGGCAACACCACTGGGTACCTATGCGCTCAACGGCACACTGGCGCCGGGCGAATGCCAGGTAGGCGCGTTGGGGAATTTGGGCGACCTATGGTTTCCCAATGGCTTGAACGGCCTCCACCTGATTTACGGTGTGGTGAACGACGATGCGAGCTGGGCGCCGCCCTTTTCGCTCGACACCTTCCCGCCGACCGGGCTGGAGGAATGCGACTATGCCAATAACCTGTCTTTTTCTGCCATTTTAGCCGATACGCCTGGCCCCGACCTCGGTCCGGACCAGATCGTTTGCCAAGACAGCAGCGCTACGTTCGACGCGGGTGCCGGCTACTTTTCGTACTTGTGGAGCGACGGCTCCAACGGCCAAACGCTGACGGTGTCGACCCCGGGCGAGTACTGGGTGGAGACAATAGATTTCTGCGGTTTTCGCCGGCGCGACACCGTCTTTTTTTCTTTTAGCCTGTTGCCCGATACCAAATTTCCCGATGCTGCGCTGTGCCCGGGCGAATCGCTGGATTATGCCGCTCCGGGTTTCGACAACTACCTGTGGTCGCCGGCGGCCGGGCTGAGCTGCACGAACTGCCCCTCGGTAACAATTCAGCCGCAAGCGACGACGCAGTATGTTTTGGTAGCGACCAGCAACCTGGGCTGTGTGTTGCGCGATACGTTTTTGGTGACTGTTAATAGTGGGTCGAACCTGGCGTTGAATTGTCCGGCCAATCAAACCGTGACTGTCGGGGCAGGTGTCTCGACCGTTCCCGTTCAATACAATTCCCCCGGAGCGCCCACCGATTGCCCATGCGGCCCAGCCAATATTCAGCTCGTGCAGGGCTTGGCCAGCGGCGCCAATTTTCCCCTTGGGCCCACGCAGATATGCTTCAAGGCGGAAGACGGTTGCCTCACCCAAGCTAGTTGTTGTTTTACCGTGACCGTCAACCAAACCGGTGGCGACGAGCCCTGTGACGTCAAGGAAACCCCATGCCTGCGGTTTGAAATTCTGAGTATCGGCCAGAATGCGGCGAAGCAAAGAACCTACTGGATGCGGATCGTCAACAAATGCCCCGACCCGCTCCAGCACATCCTGTTTCAACTGCCCGACGGCATCACCGCCGACGCTCCGGCCAACAATTCCGTGTATACAGCGCCGAGCGGCCGGCAATACGAGGTACGCAACCCCAACCTGACGCCTATCCGCTCTATCCGGTTCAAAACGATCGGCGCCGGTATTGCCGGCGGCGCATCCGACATTTTCGAATACACCCTGCCCCCGCAGGCAGCGCCTACATTTATTGGCGCGGTGGCACGCTTGGCGCCCCGGCAATATTTCGAAACCCATCTGAATGTGTTTGCCTGCGACATTCAGCCCTTGCCGATTCAGGATCAGAATGGCGAGCGGGACGATGTTTTCCACTCCGCGCCCGGTCGCCTGCGGGCCTATCCCAACCCGGCACAGGAAAAGGTACTGCTGGATCTTTCTGCCTGGACTGGCCAGCGCCTGTCGCTTCAGGTTTGCGATGCGCGCGGGGCGATTTTGCTGCAAGACCGGTTGGCGGCTGCTCCGGATCAATATTTATTGGCGCTGCCAGACCAGTGGCCGGCTGGTTTGTATCTGGTTGCTGTACAAGATGCCGAGGGGAATCGGGAGCAACTGCGGCTGGTGAAAAGCAGGTGATTTATTGAACGTTTTTTTTGAAGGAAAAAATGCCGCGATGAGGCTAACCATCGCGGCATTTCATTTTGGCCACGTAGAGACGCCATGCATGGGGCGTCTCCGCGTAAAGACGCCATGCATGGCGTCTCTACTACTGCCCGCCGGCTGTTTTCACAAAATCCAGCGAAACGGAATTAATGCAATACCGCAAGCCGGTAGGTTTGGGGCCATCGTCAAAAACGTGCCCCAGGTGGCCGCCGCAGCGGGCGCATTCCACTTCGACGCGAAGCATGCCATAGCGGTTGTCGCGGTTTTCGGTGACAAAACGCGGGTCGATAGGTTTCCAGAAAGAAGGCCAGCCGGTGCCGGAGTCGAACTTGGTGGCCGAGGCAAAAAGCGGGAGGCCGCAGCCCCGGCAAATGAAGGTGCCGGAGTCGTGGTTATTCCACAAATCGCCGGTGAACGCCCGTTCGGTGCCTTCTTCGCGCAGCACGTGGTATTCCAGTTCGTTCAGTTCGCGTTTCCACTGCGCGTCCGATTTTTCCAGGCGGATCAGGCGGTTTTGGGGATCGAATTGGGGGGGCGCCAGGCTGTCGGACTGGATTACAATTGCGGAGGTTCCGTCAGCGGCGAGCGGGCCGTTTTTTTTCGGTGAAAAATTACAGGCCAGGAAGCCCAAAAGCACCATTGCGTATTTCATAGTTTTCAATTTTTTAACGCCGTTTGCGCGGTTGGTTCCATTCTTCTTTTTCTGCAAACTCAACGATTTTGCGCATCAGGTTGACCATGGTGAGGAACACGATAAAACCGATGGTCACCACGATGTAAATCCAGCGGTACGATTGCGCCTGCCCGATGGGAATGCCGGAGCTCCACCACGCGATCAGGCCGTTGCCTAACGCCAGGCCCATAAAAGCGTACATCGAACGGCTCCAGTATTTCAGGAAACTGTCGGCGTTGAGACTCATCAGGCTGTTAAAAACCGCGAACAGGAGCAAAAAAGCCGTAGCGATCGACCAGGGAAAAAGCCGATCGATGCTGTACCAGCCGGTTTGATTGAGCAGAAGATTGAGCAGGATCAGCGCCGTTGAGCCGGCGAAAAACAGGGCGGCTTGGCGGAGCGGATCCATTTTTTGCTGTAAAAAGGGAAGTGCCATAGTAGGTATTCGGTCAACGGATCATGACGCCTTTGCGCTGAAGCAGCGGGATTTCGGTAAAATGCTGGGCATGCAGGCTACCCGGCACGAACACGTATTTTTTGTCGTACAAATAATCGTGAAAGGAAAAGCTGATCCAGTATTCATTTGCCAGATCGAGCACGGATTTTTGCACGGGTTCCACTTTGACGGCCGTCATGGGCTCGATCCGGTCCCAGAAATAGCGCAGCGTGGTGGTGCGGCGTTGTTCGCCTTCGAGCAGGCCGTAGCCGGTGGAGTTCACCAGCACCGAGTAAATAGCTTCTTCTTTCAGGTTGAGCAGGTAGGCATCCCAGAACAGCTCGTGGTCTTGCTCCGTTTCGAGGCGGGGGATTACCGCCATAGCCAGGTTTTCGACCTTCAGTACAGGAATATCTTTAATCATGATCGTTCAATTCGCATTCGAATAAGGCGCAAAAATGTTTTTTCAGGCTTTGGTGAATGTCGGGGAGCGGAACCCAGCGGCCGGTTTCCTGTTGGAGCGAGGTGACCGTTTTGTCGGCCTCATCGATACCACAAGGTACGATATAATCGAAATAGTCCAGATCGGTGTTAATGTTGAACGCGAAGCCGTGCAAGGTTACCCAGCGGCTCAAGTGCACCCCGATGGCGCAAATTTTTCGGTATTTTTCCCAAAAACCATCGGCTGTTTGGGCGCCGGCGCGCGGCGGACACCACACCCCGGTGTACCCCTGTATGCGTTGCGCCTCGACGCCGTAATCCGCCAAGGTTCGGATGATCATTTCCTCCAGGTTGCGCACATAGCGGTGGACGTCGGTGAAAAAACATTCGAGGTCGAGGATTGGGTAGCCCACCACCTGGCCGGGGCCGTGGTAAGTGATGTCGCCGCCCCGGTTGATCGGATAATAGCCAATGTTTCGGGCTTGCAGTTCGGTGCGGGAAAGCAGCAGGTTGTCGGGCGAGCCGCTTTTCCCCAGGGTGTAAACGGGCGGGTGTTCTACTACCAGGAAATAGTGTTGTTGGTTTAGTTGTTCGGCAGGCAAGTGTTTGTTATTCAATTTATTGTCGACCAGTTGGCGGTGTAGCACGGTTTGATAATCCCAAGCTGGCTGATAATCGAGCTGCCCTAAATTTTTAAACCGAACGACTTGCATGGCGGTAAAACAGGAAATGGAGTTACTTGTTTGAAAACACAAAGACAGCGGTGCGTGTAGAAAAACTCTCGGCGCCATGCCTTCCTTCCCGGGGGGACTCTCTACCTTTGTATCCCGTAACAAATCAAACGTACGATGACGAAATACATCTTTGTTACGGGCGGCGTCACCTCTTCGCTCGGAAAAGGAATTCTTTGTGCTTCGCTCGCGAAATTACTTCAGGCGCGCGGCTTTTCAGTCACCATTCAAAAATTTGACCCCTATATCAATGTCGACCCCGGCACCCTCAACCCGTATGAACACGGCGAGTGCTACGTGACCGACGACGGCGCCGAAACTGACCTCGACCTGGGCCACTACGAGCGATTTTTGAACACGCCTACCTCGCGCGCCAACAACGTGACCACCGGCGCGGTGTACCAAACGGTCATCAATAAGGAGCGCGCCGGCGATTACCTCGGGAAAACGGTGCAAGTTATTCCGCACATTACCGACGAGATCAAGCGCCGGATGCTCCTGCTGGGCCAAACCGGAAATTATGAGATCGTGATTACCGAACTGGGCGGCACCGTGGGCGATATTGAGTCGCTGCCGTATGTCGAATCGGTCCGCCAAATACGCTGGGAGCTCGGCCGCGACAACTGCCTGGTCATTCACCTCACCCTCGTGCCCTACCTGCGCGCAGCAAAAGAGCTGAAAACCAAACCCACCCAACACTCGGTGAAAGAATTACTCAGTCTCGGCGTGCAGCCCGACATCCTGGCTTGCCGCACCGAGCACCCGCTGGGGGCCGACATCCGCCGTAAGCTGGCCTTGTTTTGCAATGTGGAAATGTCGTCGGTCATTGAAGCGCTCGACGCCGACAGTATTTACGACGTGCCGCTGATGCTGCTCAAAGAGCGGCTCGATGCGGTGGTTATCTCCAAACTGCACCTCAACGATCGCCGCGAACCCAACCTCAACTCCTGGAAAACTTTTTTGGGCAAACTGAAAAACCCCACGCATGAGGTCGCTATCGGCCTCATTGGCAAGTACAATGAATTGCCCGACGCCTACAAATCGATCTACGAAGCCTTCGTGCATGCTGGCGCGGTGAACGAATGCAAGGTCCGGGTAGTGCCCGTGCATGCGGAAGACCTGGAAGGCAACTACAAGGATGTCAGCAAGTTGCTTTCTTCCATGGATGGCATTTTGGTGGCGCCGGGTTTCGGCGAGCGCGGCATAGAAGGCAAACTGCTGGCCATCCGCTATGCCCGTGAAAACAACATACCTTTTTTCGGCATTTGCCTGGGTATGCAAACGGCTTGCGTGGAATTTGCCCGAAATGTGCTTCAACTGCAAGGGGCAGCCTCGACCGAAGTGGATAAAAAAACACCGCACCCGGTGATCGACCTGATGTCGGAGCAGAAAAAAATTACCAAAAAAGGCGGCACCATGCGTCTTGGCGCTTTCCCGTGTTTGCTGACCAAAAAAACAAAGGCCCATGCCGCTTACCAGCAAATGCAAATCGAGGAACGACACCGGCACCGCTGGGAGTTTAACAACGCTTACCTGGAGCAGTTCGAGTCGGCGGGCATGTTGCCCTCGGGCATCAATCCCGACGCTAACTTGGTGGAAATCATGGAGTTGAAAAGCCATAAGTGGTTCGTTGGGGTGCAGTTTCACCCCGAACTAAAGAGCACGGTAGAGCGGCCGCACCCGCTTTTTGTCGACTTTGTCCGGGCCTGTATCGGATAGTTGAACTATCTTAGTGGCCGCAAAATTTAATTCGACAGCACCATGTCCAGTTTTTTTAGAAAAGCCATCAGCCTTTTCGTAATCCTAGACGAAGAAACGCCCCAGTCGCCGGCAGCGGAAGATGCCAATCAGGAAACTACTCCGGTGCAAGCGGCAGCTGCCCCGTCGCCTGCGCGGCCCATGTCGAAGGAAGATCTCTCCAAATTCGAGCAACATTTTCAGCGGTTGTTCGAACAAGCCAACTTGCCTGGCCCGGATTATTTTGAGTTTTGGAAAACCATGGACACGCTCGAAAGCCACATCGCAAACGAGAAAGACCGGATGAAGGCAGTGTTCGCTTCGCTGCAAATTCAGGGTTTGAATAAACAAATCCTGATCGAATCGGCCGGCAAATACCGGGCGACGATTTTGCAGGACAAAGCGAACTTCGAATCGGCGGTGCAAAAAAAATCAGCAGCAGAAATAGCCGGCCGGCAGGAGACCATCCAACGCTTGCAACAAGACCGCGAGGAAAAAACCCGGCTGATCGAGCAATTGCGCCAAGAAATCGAATCCGCCGGCCAACAACTGGAAACGCTCCAGGCTGAAATCGACGCCGAAAAAGGAAAAATCGAATCGGCTCAACAAGGCTATTTGGCGGCCTGTACCGCTATGGTCAGTAAGATTGATACCGATGTGGAACAGTTTCAGCAAATCCTTGAATAATACTGCGATATTCCATGTTCATTCCTTCACTTTTTAATTGTTCTATTATGCAAAAACCGCTCATTCCCGCTTTTTTTCTCGCGCTGTTCCTGCTGGCTTCCTGCGGAAAATCTACCGATACCCCGGAGACGGTTGATCTGTGGGTCGTTTCGTTTTACAACAATGACCAGGTTGGCAACGACCTGAGCGACGACACTAAACTGTTCACCGGTTACACGTTCGAGTTCAAGTCGGACAACCAGCTGGCTATTTACCCGCCAAACGGCGGCGTGCAGCAAGCTAAATGGGGCGCCGATCAGCTGAATAATGTGTTCTTTATCGCCATGGACAATGCCACCACGCCCGTCGATTACCTTGTGGGGCAATGGGAGTTGGTGCTGCAAAACGACACCGACATCAAACTAAAAAAGAATATCGGCGCAGAGCCCAATGCGGCTTACGCTCCGGTGCTGGAGTTTAAAAAACAGTAAGGCGCTGTTGTAGGCAGCCAAAAACGAAAAGGGGTTTGTGCGAGCGCGCTCGCATAAACCCCGTTCTTCTTTTATTTCTATCGGTTAGGCGCCCAGGTACGATTTCAGCAGTTTGCTGCGGCTCGTCGCGCGCAACTTGTTGATCGCCTTGACATTAATTTGGCGGACCCGTTCGCGTGTCAGGCCAAATTTTTCTCCGATGTCTTCCAGCGACATGGGGTGCTCCACACCGATGCCAAAGTAAAGTTTGATCACATCGCACTGGCGGTCGGTGAGCGTGCTGAGCGAACGCTCAATTTCGCGGCGCAGCGAGTCGGCGTATTCCAGGTGTTGGTCGGTGCCGGGCATGGCAGTATTTTCCAACACATCCAGCAGCGAGTTGTCTTCGCCTTCGACGAAGGGCGCATCCATCGATACGTGGCGTGCTGCAACGCCGAGCGTGGTTTCCACTTCATCGGAAGTGATTTCCAGCAGGTCGGCCAGCTCCTCTGGGCTAGGTTCGCGCTCGTAGGTTTGCTCCAGCTCGGAAAATGCTTTATTGATCTTGTTGAGCGAGCCCACTTTGTTCAGTGGAAGGCGCACAATCCGGCTCTGCTCGGCCAGGGCTTGCAGGATCGACTGGCGAATCCACCACACAGCATAGGAGATAAATTTGAAACCGCGGGTTTCGTCGAAACGTTGGGCCGCTTTGATCAGGCCGAGGTTGCCTTCGTTGATGAGGTCGGAGAGGCTGAGGCCCTGGTTTTGATATTGTTTTGCCACTGAAACGACGAAACGCAGGTTGGCTTTAGTCAGTTTTTCGAGCGCAATTTGGTCGCCTTGTTTGATGCGTTTGGCGAGGTCCACTTCTTCTTCCGGGGTAAGGAGGTCCACTTTGCCAATTTCCTGTAAGTATTTCTCCAGCGACTGGCTCTCGCGGTTGGTAATGGACTTCGTGATTTTTAATTGCCTCATGTGCAGTTTGTCTGTTAAAATTTCGGCGCAAAGGTACTATTTCAAAATCGCCGAAGTCAAGAAAATTTCCAGTGAATCAGTACGGGCGGGTTTATTTTTTTTAAAAATATAAGGGCAACATGGTAGCAAACGCCTGGAATTATATTTTGTTCATGTGCGAAAAATGCGCCTCGCTGTAAAATTTAATTTTACAACCCGGATTTTAAGACGTCTGCCGGCGCCTCGCGGTCACCTGCTCTTAACGCACGATGAGTTTTTGCACGTTGGTTTGCCCATTGCTGCGCAATTGCACCCAATAGGTCCCGGAAGTGAGCCGGCTGGCATCGATAAAATAGGTAGATGCGCCTGCCGGTAACCGGCCTTCAAACACGGTTTGGACCAGTTGGCCGTACATATTGAACAAACGCAAATTGGCCTGGACCGGGGCAGTTGCCATGACCGGTACCGCTGTAATCGCGCTGGCTGGGTTCGGGTAAATGGCCTGCAAGCTTGCAGC
>CAZVZH010000026.1:0-22723 GCA_964630705.1 uncultured Saprospiraceae bacterium
AACCAGAAACCCTCTAACCAGAAACCCTCTAACCAGAAACCTTCTAACCAGAAACTCAAAATTCGAGGTATGAAAACAATACTGATCGATCGCCTGCGCCAAGCCTTCCAAAATGTGCAACATGCCCATAACCAGCCCGGCCCGACGCCCGCGGAAATATGGGAAGAATGCCGGTACCGCCGGCAGCTGCAAAGTCGCCGGAAATTTTTGCGCAGCACCGCGCAGGCGGGCTTGCTGCTTGGTTTTGGTGGCCCGGCACTGGCTGGCGACTTGCTGGGAGCGGCCGTTGGAAAGCCCAAAGAAAAAATTGCCATCGTTGGGGCAGGCATTGGCGGCCTGAGCGCAGGCTACTACCTGCGCCGAAAGGGAGTGACGGCTACCCTGTTCGAGGGCGACAAACGCGCCGGCGGCCGCATCCGAAGCGCCCGGATTTTTGACGGCGGCCGGCTCAACACTGAGATTGGCGCCGAATTCATCGACTCCTTTCACAACGACATGTTCGCCCTGGCCCGCATGGCTGGCCTTGACACCCGGATCATGGACGTGGAGCAAGACCATTTTGGCGTACGCGACGCATTTTTCTTTGAAAACCGCCACCACAGCCTGCAGGAAGTACTCGCCGAATTGGAGGCCGCCTATCCGAAAATACGCGCCGATCAGGAGCAGGCTGGCGGCAAAAAAGCAGCATATTTCGACCGGCTTTCTTTGGCCGAGTATGTAGATGGGCTTCCGCTCAGCCCCTGGGTAAAAAATATGATCCACGCTGCTTTTGTCGGTGAAAACGGCCTGGAAACCAGCGAGCAAAGCGCCGCTATTTTTTTGAGCATTTTTGAAATCAAAAACGAGCAACTGCGGATTTTCGGCGACAGCGATGAGCGCTTCAAAATCATCGGCGGTAACGAACAAATTCCGCAAGCCCTGGCCCAAATGCTAGAAGCGCAAATCCGCTACGAGCACCGGCTGATAGCCCTGCGCGAAAACGCCAACAAAAGCATCACCCTGACCTTCAATCACGGCGGCAGCACCGTAGAAGCCACCTTCGACATCGTGATCCTGACCCTGCCATTTTCCGTGTTGCGCGAGGTGGATATAGAAATGGAACTGCCGGCGCGCAAACGGCGCGTCATCGATGACTTGGGCTATGGAACCAATGCCAAATTTATCCTCGAAACCCGCGACCGCCCCTGGCGCGCCTACGGTTACCGCGGGTTTCTGTTCAACGAGCAAATTTCAAATGGCTGGGACAGCGCCCAAATGCAACAGGACAATGCCGGCCCCGGCGCTTTCACCTGCTATTTCGGCGGCAATCATGGCAAAGCTGCAACGCGCGGTTCCGAACAAGCCCAACTGGAATACGTACTGCCGGCGCTCGACGGGGCTTTCCCCGGCGCCCGTGCCAGCCTGACCGGAAAAATGGAACTGGCAGCCTGGCCGTCCAACCCATTTGTTCGCGGCAGCTATTCCTGTTTCAAACCGGGTCAAACGATCGCTTTTGAAGGCGCGGCCTTCCAGCCGGTGCGCTGCCTGTACTTTGCCGGCGAACATTGCAGCACCGACTTTTGGGGCTTTATGAACGGGGCCGCCGAAACCGGCCGCCGCGTAGCCGAAACAGTACTGAAAAAGATGCGGGTACGCTGAGGATTTCCAGGGCTAAAATCTAAAAACTCCGGTTAATTTAGCCCGACAAAACCAACTGATATGCATCGCCTGTTGCTTGCTGTTTTCGCCACATTTTTCGCCGTTTTCCTGCTGATGCCTGCAAACCGGCTGGCCGCTGCGCCACCGCAGGAGGTACGCGTGGGCATTTACCTCATGAACTTGTACGATCTGAACATGGACGAGCACTCGTTCTACGCCGATTTTTACATTTGGTTCAAGTGGAAAGGCGATATTGACCCGACGGAAATCGAGTTTGTCAATCAGGTAGAAAAATGGAGCCTCACCTCCACCCCTTCGGGCGACGGCAGCGACAGCTTGCTGCGCGACGGCACCAACTACCGGATTTTCCGGGTGGAGGGCCGCTTTTTCCACTCCTTCATGCTTAGCCATTTCCCACTCGACCAACACCGGCTCGATATTCAGATCGAAAACCCAGAGCACGATTCCGGCGAGCTGGTTTATTTGCCGGATACTTCCGGCGCCGAAGTGCGCCAATCGCTGCAACTCGTCGGCTGGGACATGCGCGGCGCCGACTTGAAAACAGAAGAACACGATTACGGCACCAACTTCGGCAACCCCGAGGAGAACGCCTGTACCTACAGCCAACTGGTGTACACCATCTTGCTGTCCAGGCCAATCACCTATTTTTTACTGAAAATGATGTTGCCTTTGCTGGTTGTTATCCTCATCAGCCTGGGCGCCTTGCTACTGCACCCCAAACACGTAGACATGCGTGCCTCCCTGCCGATCGGCGGCTTGCTGACAGCCGTGTTTTTGCAACAATCGTATAGCGACGCCTTGCCCGACACCGGCTATATGGTGTTGATGGATAAAATATACTTATTGGCCTATCTGGTCATTTCCCTGGTTTTGCTGCAGGTTATCCGGAGCGGTAACTGGCTGGCCGGCAACAAGTCGTTTCCTGAAAACCAACTGATTCGGCGGGAGCGCTGGCTGGCAGCTGGTTATTTATTCGTATTTTTCTTGTGCGTGCTGGCGCTGAGTTTGGGCTGAACTGGGGCCGGCGCAACCCGGCAACCGGCTTCTCCGTAATGGCGCGTAAGTACACCCTGTTGTTTACTAGTAACCTTCACTTTTATGAAACGTAAAGAATTCTTGCAGGGGCTGGGCCTGGTTGGCGCCGGCGCCTTGCTCAGCAATAAACTTTTGCCAACGGCAGCGCAGGGGAAAGCCGCCGCTCCCCCGCCCAGCTGCGTGCTGATCCCTTCGGAAACCGCCGGCCCTTTTCCGCTGGATTTGACCGAAAACCCGTTTTATTTCCGGCAGGATATCCGCGAAGACCGTACGGGCGTTCTGCACCACCTCAAAATGCGCATCATCGGCTCGGCCAACTGCTTGCCTATGGCCAACCTGCGGGTCAACATCTGGCATTGCGACAAAGACGGCAACTACTCGGGCTACGGCAACCAGTCGGGCCTGACCTACCTGCGCGGCTACCAGATGACCGACGCCAACGGCGAGGTGGACTTCGTGACGGTGTTCCCGGGCTGGTATACCGGCCGCATTTGCCACATCCACTTTCAGGTGTATGTGAGTTCGATGTACAAGGCTATTTCGCAATTGACCTACCCTTTGGCGGAAAAAAACGCGATTTACGCCGCCAACCCCGGTTGGTACACCAAGGGCGCCGACCCCTTGAATTTTAACCAGGACAATATTTTTTCCGATGGTTACCAGTACCAACTAGCCAACTTGGCGCTCAACCCTACGACCGGCGCATACGAGAGCTTTTTGGAAGTGACCATCCAAGGCAGCGGCACTTCCGGTTATGCGCTGGTGGAGCCGGAGACAGGTGGGCAGTTCAAACTGGGGCAAAATTTTCCCAACCCTTATGCCGGCAAAACAACCGTGCCGTTCAGCCTGACTAACCGCTCTGAGGTTCAGATCGACCTGTTCAATTTGGCCGGCCAAAACGTAGGTGCGGTGGTGGGCGGCGACATGCTGGCTGGCGATCAAACCCTGGAAATCGACCTCAAAGCGCTGGGTTTGCCTGCGGCAAATTATATTTACCAACTTCAAGTGATTAACGAAAATGGCACTTTCCGCCAATGCAAAATGATGACGGCAGCGAACTAAGCGACGCCGGTTGGAATATTACTGTACAACACCGGACCGGTCGGCAAATGGTTCCCTGCGCAAGCGGTTTTGCCGATACGGCCGGTTTTGTTTTTGAGGCGAGCGTTGATAAAATTTTTTGTTTTAAAATTAATCGAAAATGGTGGAGATGCCGGGAAAAGTGTGCATTTTTGGGGTTTTAAGTCTTAGATCGAATGCAGTTTCAGTTAAAATCCCCATACTCTCCAACCGGCGATCAGCCCCAAGCCATCCGTCAACTCGTCGAGGGCGTATACCGGGGTGAGCGTGCCCAAGTGCTGCTCGGCGTGACGGGCTCGGGCAAAACGTTCACTATGGCGAATGTCATTGCCGAGCTAAACCGGCCGACCCTGGTGCTCACCCACAACAAAACCCTCACCGCGCAGCTCTATGGCGAACTGCAGTCGTTTTTCCCGGACAACGCAGTGGAATATTTTGTTTCGTATTACGACTATTACCAGCCGGAGGCCTACATTTCTGTGTCGGACACCTACATTGAAAAAGACCTGCAAATCAACGAGCTGGTGGACAAACTGCGGCTGAAAGCCACCAGTACCCTGCTTTCCGGCCGGCGCGACATCATCATTGTAGCTTCGGTGTCGTGCATTTACGGCATGGGTAACCCGGAGGATTACAAAACGGGTATCATCCGGATTCACCCCGGCATGAAAATGTCCAAAACCAGTTTCCTCTATGCCCTTACCGACAGTTTGTATTCCCGCACGGAAGCCGATTTTTCCAGGGCGACTTTCCGGGTGCGGGGCGATACGGTAGACATTAACCTGCCGTATGCCGACTGGGGTTACCGGGTGATTTTTTGGGGCGATGAGATTGAAAGCATTGAGAGTATCGAAATTCAAAGCGGCAAACGCATCCAGGCCATGGACACTGCCGCCATTTTTCCGGCCAACTTGTACATCGCCCCGAAAGAGCGCTTGACGCAAATCCTAAATGAAATTCAGGACGAGATGGCCGCCCAGGAGAAATATTTTATCCGCGAAGGCCGGTCGCTGGAAGCACGCCGCATCCGCGAGCGCACGAGCTTCGACATCGAGATGATTCGCGAGCTGGGCTATTGTTCGGGTATCGAAAACTACTCCCGATTTTTCGACCGTCGCGAGCCGGGCACCCGGCCGTTTTGCCTACTCGATTATTTCCCCGATGATTACCTGATGATCGTGGATGAAAGCCACGTGACCGTGCCGCAAGTACGCGGCATGTGGGGCGGCGACCGCGCGCGCAAGCAATCGCTGGTGAACTACGGTTTTCGTTTACCCTCGGCGATCGACAACCGGCCGCTGAGTTTTGAAGAGTTTGAAAGCCTGATCAACCAGGTAGTTTTTGTCAGCGCCACACCTGCCGATTATGAGCTGGAACAAACGGAAGGCGTGGTGGTGGAGCAACTGGTGCGTCCGACTGGCCTGCTCGACCCACCCATCGAAGTGCGCCCGTCTCTGAATCAGATCGACGATTTGATGGAGGAAATTCAGCGCCGGAAAGCGAAAAACGAGCGCACCTTGGTGACGACCTTAACTAAGCGCATGGCGGAAGAACTCACGGCCTACTTGCTGCGCCTCGAAATTAAATGCCGGTACATCCACTCCGAGGTAGAAACCTTGGAGCGCGTAGAGATTATCCGCGACCTGCGCCTGGGCGAGTACGATGTGCTGGTGGGCGTCAATTTGTTGCGGGAGGGCCTCGACATGCCAGAGGTGTCGCTGGTGGCCATCCTCGACGCCGACAAAGAGGGCTTTTTGCGCAACATGCGCTCGCTCACGCAAACTGCCGGCCGAGCCGCCCGGAACGCCAACGGGCTGGTTATTTTCTACGCCGACAAGATCACCGATTCCATGCGCAACACCATCGACGAAACGAACCGCCGCCGCTTGGTGCAAATAGCCTACAACGAGGAGCATGGCATCACGCCGACAACAGTGACCCGAACCCGCGAGGAGATCCTGGCCCAGCGCAGTATCCTGGATATTCGCGGTGTGGAACAGCCACAGTATTACATCGAATCGGAGGAGAAAAACCTGGCTGCCGAACCTATCGTGGCCTATGCCAGCCGCAGCCAGTTGGAAAAAATGATCGCAGAAACCGAAACGCGGATGAAAAAGGCCGCTAAAGACCTGGATTTTATTACGGCGGCCCAATTGCGGGACGAGATGCTGGCGCTGAAAAAACAATTGAAAGAGAAGGTCGATTAGCGTCCTTTTTGACCACGCTCTCCTTTTTGTTTAGTCGACCAGGGTGAGTTTGATTTGATCAATTTTTCGGTTGTCGGCGGAGATCACGGTGAGCAGATAATTTTCCCATTGCAATTCGGCGCCTGGGGAGGGGATATCGCCTTTAAGCTCCAGGGCCAGCCCGGCAAGGGTATCGGCAGCGCCGCGCGCGGGGTCGAAGGTGCCGGGGGGAAGGCCAGCTATACGGCACACGTCATTGAGCAGCGTTTGGCCTTCGAACAGGTAGTTATACTCGTCCAATTTGCGGTATCGAAATTCGCTTTCTTCATCAAATTCGTCGCGGATTTCGCCGGTCACTTCCTCTAGTATATCTTCCATGGTGACGATACCTGAGCTGCCGCCGTATTCGTCGACAACGATAGCCATGTGGCGGCGGTTGCGTTTGAACTCTTGAAGCAGTTCGCTCGCCCGTTTTGCCTCCGGAACGAGTTGAAGATTGGTCCGGATGAGCGGCTGCCACTCGAAGTCTTCCGGTTGGTTGAGGTGTGCCAGCAGGTCTTTTACGTACAGAATGCCGGTCACGTTATCGAGGTCGTCGTCGTAGACCGGTAGCCGGGAGAAACCGGATTCGCGGACGGTTTGCAGCAGGTCGCTAAACTGGGTTCGAAAGTCAACCGCCACGACTTTGGAGCGTGGTTGCATCACCTGTTTGACGGTTACGTCGCTGAATTTGACAATACTTTTCAGTAATTCGATATCGCGTTGTTTCTCCAGTTGGTGTTGAGCGCTTGTGCTATCCATTGGCGTTCTGGTATCCGCGTTGGGGGCGGGGTCCGGTTGTTTTTCCCGGGGTAAAAATGGGGAAAACAATAATGTCCAAAACCGGATAAATCTGCTCAACGTAACCAATCCTTTGCGCGAGGCGAACGTGTTGAGTATTGGCCAAGGGAAGCGTTTCAGCCCCCAGAATAAGGTTGACAGCAATACGATCCAAAGCAAGGCTGCCAGCAGCCAGCGGCTGGCGGGTGGCAGCAGCCCGGCGTCGGTATTCAACCAATTTTGGACTGCTGCTACCCGAAGTAACCAGGCAGTAGCGCTTACAGCGATTAAAATTTTTAAAAGTATCCGCGCGAGCAGCAAGGCCGCTGCAGAAGACCGAAGCCTGTCTACCAGTAGTTGAGCTCGCCGGGCGCTTTTTGAACTACCTTGCCGCAACAATTCAATTTCATGTGGCGAAATACCCATTAATATGCGCTCTGATAGCAGCACCAGGTAATACAACAGGAAACTGAAGATAAACCAGACCATAAGCATGCGGAAGTGCTCCGCCTGACAAATGTACTACAAACTCGTGGAAGGCTTTTCCGGGAACTCCGCCCGATTAAAACGGCAGGTCGTCGCCTTCAGCAGCGCTATCGGCGCCATTATTGGCGGGCACGGTAGCGGGCATTTCGCTGTGTTTGGCCGGAGGCGCTTCGTCGGCGCTTGGGAACCGGGATTCGAATCCGCTGTTTTCGCGCCGCTCGAGCAAGCGGAAGGTGTTGGCTACGATATCAGTCACATAGCGATCTTGCCCTTCCTGGGTTGTGTATTTGCGGTAGGAGATTTTGCCATCGATATACACCAGCATACCTTTCTTCAGCATCTTCTCCGCCCGTTCGGCCAGCTCGCGCCAGGCAACTACGTTGTGCCACTCAGTGAGGGTTTGAAAGTTGCCGTCTTTGTCCTTGTATGATTCGTTGGTGGCGACAGAAAACCGGGCGACTTGCACCCCGCTTTCCAGATGCCGTACCTCTGGGTCGGCGCCCAGGTTGCCGATGAGGGTTACTTTGTTAATCATGATTCTTAAGTTTTGATTCGTTGTTCAATTTAACCTTAAAGTTATGTCTTTTTCCTGCCAGAACCAATCGATCAGGCGGGGCAAAGCAAGTATTTTTTTAAATTTAAAATGTTCGACGGACTGCCAATTTGCAAATACATCTAACACATAATCAGGGCTTTGAAAATTTTCTGCCAGGTCGAATTCGCAGAATACCGCAGTAATAATCCGGTGCGAAAGGGTTTGTCGATAAGCTTTGGAAACGGCCCGAACGGATATGCCTGCGGGGGGGGCTTCGGGGAAGAAATGGCTTAGAATTTTGCCGGGCAGTTCCGCTGTGTCGGCAGGGGGGGCGGGCAGCTCCAACAGCGGGAATTCGTAGAGGTTTTTCCAGATGTCGGCTGCTGTGCGGCGTTGCACCCATACCCGGTCGTTTTGGTAAAAAACCGCGTAGGCGAAAAAGCGGTGTTTTTTTTCGGCAGACTTCGATTTCACCGGCAGCTTTTCGACCTGCTGGCGCAGCACGGCCTGGCAATACCGGGCCAAAGGGCAGGTTCCGCAGTGGGGCTGGCGCGGCGTGCATTGGCTGGCGCCGAAATCCATGATTGCCTGATTGTAAGCGCCGGGCTGTTCGGCTGCAAGCAATTCCTGCGCCAGCGCGCTGAATTGTTTCTTGCCTGCCGGCGTGTCTACGGGTGTGTCGATTCCGAAATAGCGGGCCAGCACCCGGTACACATTGCCGTCGAGGACGGCATGCGGTAAGTCGTATGCAAAAGAGGCGATCGCGGCGGCCGTGTAGTCGCCCACACCTTTCAGGGCGCGTAGGCCCGCAAAGTCGGTTGGAAAACGCCCGCTCCGTTCGCCGGCTACATAGCGAGCGGTTGCATGCAGGTTGCGGGCCCGGGAATAATAGCCCAGGCCTTCCCAAAGTTTGAGCACGGCATCGAGCGGCGCCTGGGCGAGCGTTTCGACGGTTGGGTAGGCCGCCACAAATTTTTCGTAGTACGGCAAGCCTTGCTCCACCCGCGTTTGCTGGAGAATTATTTCCGAAAGCCAGATTTTATACGGGTCGCGTTCGCCTTTCCAGGGCATTGGCCGGCGGTGCCCGGCGTGCCAGCGCAACAAATTTTTTTGAAAGAAACTCCGAACGTCCATCGCCGAATGCTCACAAAAGGCCCCGCCAGCTAAATACAGGGGCGGATTTTGCCTGTTTTTAAAATTTTTTTCTACCCCAAACGTGTTAGAGCAGAAGTTGGCACGAAATTTTAATCCACGACTATAGGTTTACAACACAAACGTACACCATGAAAACATTACTGCTGATTACCATCCCAACGATTTCGATTTTTGCAGCCGGCGCGTGGAACTACCTCCCAGCCCCAAAAACGAGTACCGCTCCTGTCAAAACTACTGTTCCGGTTATTGCAAGCGCTGCTGTACAGCCTGCGAAAGTCCCGCAAATGTGGGCCAAAAAAACTACCCTCTACAAAGGCGAAACCCTCGAACTGGAATTTGCGGCGCCCAATGCGCCTTTCCTTGGTGTGGTCGACCCTTCGGGGCATTTTTTCTACATCGTTTTCCCGGCCGATGCTGCAGTTGGCGCTTTGCGCCCGCTGGTCGACAGCGAACATTTTGCCGGTCTGAAACAACTCCGGATAAACACGCGCAGCTTGAAAGCCGACCCATACATCTATGGCGTTTATCAAAACCAGCGGGTGTTTACTCAAAGCGGTACGTACACCTTTATTTTAGGGGAAAACCTGCACATCGATGACCCTGAATTTGTCGATAAAGTGAGTGTCCAGTATTTCCACACGGCACGCCCGAATGCTGATGTTGCCATGAATTAAACCGGGCAAACCGTTGCCATTAATTTAAAAAACGCCGGTGTCGCTTCGATAAGCTACACCGGCGTTTTTCATTATTTGCTACGTAAACGTACCAGCGGGCAGATCATTTCTTCGAGGCTGATGCCCCCGTGTTGAAAGGTGTTGCGGTAGTAGTTGTGGTAATGGTTGTAGTTGTTGGGGTAGAGGAAGAAGTAGTCCTCCTTGGCAAAAATAAAAGCGGAGCTCACATTTGGACGCGGTAAACCGGCTTGTTTAGGGTCGCGTATTTCGAGCACGTCGCGTTTTTCATACTGAAGGTTGCGGCCCACTTTGTAGCGCAGGTTGGTAGTAGTTTCGCGGTCGCCGACTACTTTGGAGGGCGATTGTACCCGAATGGTGCCATGGTCGGTGGTGACAAACAACTGGACCTCGCGGCCTTCGAGGCGTTGCAGGGCCGTCCACAAGGGGCTGTGCAAAAACCAGGAACGGGTGAGCGAGCGGTAGGCGCGCTCGTCGCCGGCCAGTTCTTTCAGTACTTCCATTTCGGTGCGGGCGTGGGAGAGCATGTCGATGAAATTGTACACGATCACCGTCAGGTCGTTGTTGAGGTAGTTGAGGATGTTGTCGTTGAGTTCTTTGCCGTGGTTGACGTTGGTGACCTTGGCGTAGTCCCACTTGATGCCTTTGTGAAACAGGCGGTCGATTTGTTTGCCCAGGAAAAAGTCTTCAAAGAGGTTTTTCCCGCCTTCGTCCACGTCGTTTTTCCACTTATCCGGGAAGGCTGATTCGATATCCGCAGGCATCATGCCGGCAAAAATGGCGTTCCGGCTGTACTGAGTGGCCGTGGGCAGGATGCTGAAAAAATAACTTTCCTGTTCGGTTCGGAACAGTTCGTTTAAAAATGGTTCGATTACCTTCCACTGGTCGTAGCGCAGGTTGTCGAGCAGAATGACAATAGTTGGCGTGCCTTTGCCGACGTGCGGGAAAACCAGTTTGCGCAGCAGGCTGTGCGACATGATAGGGCCCACTTCCTGTTTTTTATCCACCCAATCGAAATAATTTTTCACCACATACTTGCTGAATTCTGTGTTGGCCTGCTGTTTTTGCTGGGCCAGGATATCGCCAACTTCAGCCTGGTTGGCATCGAGGCGCAATTCCCAGTTGACGATGCGGCGGTAAGCTTCCACCCACTGTTCGTGGTTGAGACCGCCAGTGATTTGCAAGAACATCTCGCGGTAGTCCTGCTGGTAGTCCAGGGCTGTTTTTTCGCGCACCAGGCGTTTGTTGTCGATGATTTTTTTGAGGGAAAGCAGAATTTGGTTGGGGTTGACGGGCTTGATCAGGTAGTCGGAAATCTGGGAGCCGATAGCCTCTTCCATCACGTGCTCGGCTTCGTTTTTGGTGATCATAACAACGGGCACGTGCGGATTGATTTCTTTGATTTTGGGCAAAGTTTCGAGGCCGGTGAGGCCGGGCATGGTTTCGTCGAGGAACACCACGTCGACGGTATTGCCTTCTTCCAGGTAAATTTCGACGGCGTCGTGACCGTTGGTTGCAGTGATTACTTCATAACCTTTCGACTCCAAAAACATCAGGTGCGGCTTGAGCATGTCGATTTCATCGTCGGCCCAGAGTATTTTGATTTTATCCATGAATTGAGGGATGGTTGTTCGTTGATTGTAAAAAATGCGCAGGGGCAGCGCTGGACTGCGAAGGTAGTTGTTCCTTTGCTTTACAGAAAACACCCTGCCAAAAACGCAAAACTGGCCCACGTATGGAAGTATCGCCTGCAAAAAGGAAAATCTTCAACGACCCGGTATACGGTTTCGTATCCGTGCCATATGGTTTGTTGCTCGATCTGGTTGACCATCCCTACTTTCAACGCCTGCGGCGTATCCGGCAAGTCGGGCTGGCACATTATGTGTACCCGGGGGCCTTGCATACCCGTTTCCACCATGCGCTGGGGGCCTTGCACCTGATGCAGCAGGCCATTGAGGTGTTGCGCAACAAGGGTGTGGAAATTTCCGACGAGGAGGCGCAGGCTACCTGTGCGGCAATTTTGTTGCACGACATTGGCCATGGCCCATACTCTCATGCGTTGGAACACACTATTGTGGATTTGCACCACGAGCAATTATCGCTTTTGTTTATGGAAGCGCTAAACCGTCAGTTTGATGGACGGCTCGAACTGGCGATCCAAATATTCACTGACCGCTACCCGAAGAAGTTTTTACACCAACTGGTATCGGGTCAGCTCGACATGGATCGCATGGATTACCTCAACCGGGACAGCTTTTTCACCGGTGTTTCGGAAGGGGTGATCGGGTACGACCGCATCATAAAAATGCTGGACGTACACCAGGGCGGGCTGGTGGTGGAGGAAAAAGGGATTTACAGCATTGAAAAGTTTCTGATTGCCCGGCGGCTGATGTACTGGCAAGTTTACTTGCACAAAACAAATGTGTCGGCCGAACAAATGGTCATTCACTTGTTGCGCCGCGCGCGCGAACTGGCGCTGCGAGGCGTAGCACTGGAAACCTCGCGGCAACTGCAACCTTTTTTATACCGAGGCGCCGATGTCCAGCCACCCGTAGAAGAATGGCTGGACGATTACGCCCGCCTCGACGACGTAGATATTGCCGCCGCCATCAAAGCCTGGCGCGACGCCGACGACCCGGTGCTGGCCTTGCTTTCGGCTGGTTTGCTCGACCGGAAGTTGTTCCGGTTGGAATGGCGCAGTGTGCCCGTAGAAGCGGATTACGAAAAAAAGATTCGCGCTAAAATTGCCGGCCAGTTTCCTTCGGGAATAGCGCTTGATCATTTGGTATTCACCGGCAGCGAAAGCAACCAGGCTTATGATGCCGCAATAGAAAAGATCAATATTTTATTTAAAGATGGCCGTGTGTTGCCGATTGACGAGTGCTCCGATGTGCCGCTGTACACGCAGGTGGTAACCAAGTACTTTATTTGTTATCCTAAGTAGTCGGCAGGAGTTTTCCTGCGGCCGACACCGCAAGAAAACTCCTCCGGATAGTTGTCAATTTTTGGGCTGATACCGCACTACCGCATTTTTGAGGGTTGGCACTGTTTGTAAATAGGCCCAGATAGCATTGGTCTCCGTGTCGCTGAGCGTTGTGTGGGGAAACATTGGGTAGTACAAAGGACCGCCTTTGGGGTTTTTCCCAAATTTTACGGCTTCGTAAAATTGTTGTTGAGTCCAGTTGCCAATGCCAGTTTCTTTGTCCATGGTAATGTTAGCCGAAGGAACGAGTTCGCGTTCCTTGTTCAGCAAGGGGTTGCCGCCACCGTAGAAGCCGCCGCTCTTCTCTGGCTCAAGATCATTCATTGTTTTAAAATCGGCAGAATGGCAGCCGTAACAACCGCAAACACCATTCGCTACATAACGGCCTAAAGCCACCACGTCGGTAGTATCGGGTATACGGATGGGTTGCTTGGGCAACGGTATGGGCTTAAACACTACATTGGAAAGAAATTTGACCAAAAAGTTGGGCTTGTTCGGCGGGTTTTCCCTCGGGTCGGGCGCCAATGTCGGATCATCGGAACGCAGCCAGGCAATGATCGAAAATACATCTTCATCAGCCATTAATGGAAACTTCGGCATATACGGCGGCGCCCAAGTCCCGTCCTTTCGCAAACCTGTGCGTAAAAAATAGTACAACTCACCGTCTGTCCAGGAGCCAATTCCATGCACAGAGTCATGGGTAATATTATAGGAGGTCAGCTTGCCGAATTCAGCTGGCACATCAGCTAAGAAAGCTCCAACCAGGCGCCCATCAGCTCCCCGGTGGCATTCGTTGCACAATAGTGTCGCGATTTTTGCCCCGCGCTCAACATATGCACTGTCGCGGGGTACTTGTAACGCTGCAATTTCGGCAGGGATCGTTACATCGAAAGTAGGGATGCCTTTAATGGCGATAAAGGCGGCAAAGCCACCAATCAGCAGCACTGCTACACCCAGGCCTGCGCCCAGGATTCTAAGTATGCGTTTCATGTATTGTTAAACATTTGGTGAAAAAATCGAACGTCGGGAGGCAGGGCGATTTTTTAAATCCGGGAAGCTGAATTCTTGGTTTAAAGATATAAAAACAACGGTGAACGGAAACCTGGAACAGGCAAATTGCCTGTTTCTAAGGACCAAGACAATTTGAAACTTTCAATTTATTTTGAAAATTAAAAAAAAATTAGAATTCATCCAAACAGCATATGTTATTGATTAGCAATAGTTTATTGCTCAATTGAATGTCGAAACACTAAAGTCTGTTAAATTTTAACATTTTTATGTTTAACGAAAGCTTGTGTGATGTTAAACAAGTTTATACCTTTGAACCATCAAAGAACATTTAAGGTATCCGACCATGACGAACATAGAGTTTAACAGCAAATTAAGTGGCCTGACTGCGTTGTTGCACTCCTTTGCGTACAACCTCACCAAGAACATGGAAGATGCAAAGGATTTGTACCAGGAGACCGCATTTCGCGCCTTATCCAACCGGGAAAAATTTCAACCAGGCACAAACTTCAAAGCTTGGATGTTCACGATCATGAAGAACATCTTCATCAACAACTACCGGAAAAAGGTTAAGGCCAATACTATTCTCGACACTACCGACAATCAATTTTATCTGAATTCAGGTTCGCATGCCGTGGGTAATGCCGCGGAGGGCGGTATTTTACTGAAGGAATTGAATAGTATGGTTGCGGCCCTCGACGATAGCATTCGCATCCCTTTTCTGATGCATTTTGAGGGCTATAAATATCAGGAGATCGCTGATGAGCTTTCTTTGCCGCTGGGCACAGTGAAAAGCCGCATTTTCTTTGCTCGCAAAGAGTTGAAAGAAAAAATTATGTCCAATTACGGATTCAATCCAAACTAATAAACACCGCGTTCTACGCTTTCATTTGAATGGGCTGCTTCTTCAGGAGCAGCCCTTTTCTTTTTCTACAGGCTTCTGGTGCGCCCGCCGTCGACAGGCAAATTCACCCCATTGACATACGCTGCGGCAGGACTGGCGAGAAAAGCCACTACTGCGGCCACTTCGGCAGGCTCCGCAAAACGTCGCAAGGGCACCTGGCTTTTGAACTGTTTTTCAATGTTTTCTACGGGCGTCTGCGTCGCTGCAGCCCGTTTTTCCAGAATTTCAAGCAAGCGCCCGGTGCGGGTAAACCCCGGCAAAACATTATTAACAGTTATGCCATGTTGCCCAACTTCATTCGCCCAGGTTTTCGCCCAAGCCGCTACTGCCCAGCGGGTCGTGTTGGATACCCCCAGGTTTTCGATCGGCTCTTTCACCGAAGTGCTGATAATATTGATAATACGGCCATAAGCAGCGTCTTGCATTCCCGGGAGCACCGCCTTCGCCAAGAGTTGGTTGCAAATCAAATGGTTGTGGTAGGCGCGCAGAAAGGCTTCGGGGGAGGCATCGGTGATAGGGCCGCCGGGCGGCCCGCCCGTATTGTTGACCAGGATGTGGATGGGCTGATTGCGAAGCAGCTCGGCCACTTTGGCCAGCAAAATCTGGCTGTCGTCGAAGTCGGCAACCAGGTACCCGTGGGTTTGCCCTTGCGAACTGTCGAGTTGTTCCATTGCTTTTTGGAGCGTGGTTTCGGTACGCGCCACCAGGGTAACGTTAGCGCCCAGTTGGGCGAGTTCGATGGCAGTTGCTCGACCGATACCGGCGCTGGCGCCGCCGACTAGCGCGTTTTTATGTTGGAGCGATAGATTCATAATTGTTAAAAAAGGTGTCGATGCGCGAGGGAATGTGCACAATTTAGATAGAATATTGCTGAAACCAGGCGATTTCCGAAGAAAAATCCAAGTCCGGATGCTCCTCACTGAGCTTCCGGACACGCGTCAATTGCTGCCCGGCAAAAGCCGCATGCTCCGGGCTTTCGGGCCAAAAAGGCCGGTGTTGGGCCGCGCGTGCAATTGCTGAAATTTCTAACAGTAACTCCTGCGTGGCTGTTGGGAAAAATGTCCGTGCGAAATATTCCCAAATGTACTCGATGGCCTGCTCGTTAGGATGCAGCATATCGCCGGAAAAAAAACGGTAGTCGCGCAGGTCGTCCAAGAGCAATTCATAGGCTGGGAAATAGTGCGCACCATCAAAACGCTCGCACAATTCTGCACAAGCCAGCAACAAAGCGGCCTTGCTCCGTTGGTTTTCCACCATGCCATTGCGCAGGTGCCGAACTGGGCTCACGCTAAACAACAGCCGCAGCCCCGGTCGCAGGATGTTCAAATCTTGAATCAGCGCTGCCCAAATCTCTACAATTTCCGCCACCCCAAGCCGGCGTTGGCTCAGCCAGGTAGCCGGCGCCTTGTGGTTGTTGGCCACCACCCGGCCGCTTTCCCGCAAGCTAAAAACCACGGCTGTTCCCAGCGTAACCATCAGCACGTCCGTTTCTTGCAAAAAGGTCGATGCCCGCTGCCGCGCCGCCTCCATTTGCCGAAGGCACTCCCTGCGGTCGGGATGCGAAAAATCTCCGTGGTGCTCCCAGCTGTGCCATAGCCCACCGTGCTCGAACAAGGCCGATTCCGGGCTTTCCGACTGCGATGCGAAAGTCCCCCAAAGCAGTTGGCGCAGGTTTTTCGCCAGTGAAACAGGGTTGTACACGATCCCGTTGGGGTTGACCAACACCCGGAATTTGCCGCCGGCCAGGCGCGCACCCATGTGCTCGGTAAAGCAGGAGCCGACCAGGAGTATTTTTTCCGCATGGCTCAGCGCAAAAGGCCCGGGCGCATCGGGCATTATTGTCCGAAAGCTTTTCATCGCAAAGGTTGTTTTCCGGGCAAACTTGCTACTTTTACGCCGCTTTTCAGCTGCATTCCTCCAATACATGGCTTTTTTCGACCGACTCTTTGCCAAGCCTCGTCCGAACCTACCGGACATCCCTTTTGGCCGATACACCGACGCCTACAAAACGGAAACACAGCTGCGTGCCTGGAACCGCTCGCTCGAACTGTTCGACGCCGACCAGCACCTCGACGCTTACCGCGAGTTTTTCAGCTACTTGCGCGATGAAAAAGCCGACAATGTGCGCTGGACGGAAGACGAAACCGGTATTCATTTCGAATTCTGGCAAGGCTCCCAACGCGTAACCGGCCTCGCCGCAGCCGACAAAGTGTTTGCCGAAAGCAAGGTAGCCCGGGCCGACGACCTCAACGTGGGCTTCCTCCGCCGCCTGATGGAGTACAACTACAGCCTCAAATTTTGCCGCTTCGCCCTCGACCCCAACAACCACCTCGCTATCCGCTTCGACTCCAACGGCGCCGATGGCTCGCCCCTCAAACTTTTGCACGCCCTGCGCGAACTGGCCATTCATGCCGACAAGCAGGACGACTTGCTGATCGACGAATTCCGCTCGCTCAGCCCGGTGGAAAACCGCCTCGAAGCCCCCATTCCGGAGGCGGAAAAAGAAATCAAGTACCAATACCTGCAAAGCCAGATCGCGGCTGCCTTCGCCCTCCTCGACCGGGCCGTGCCCGACCCCAACCAATACCCCGGCGGCTATGCTTATTTGCTGTTGTCGACCGCCTTCCGACTCGATTACCTGCTCAAACCAGAGGGCTTCCTGATGGACTGCCTCGAAAAAATCTACGGCATTTATTTCGCCAAAGACGAGCGGTCCAACCAACTCAAAATACTGGCGCTGCGCAAAGAGTTTCAGAAAATTATCGACCGCCCCAAGGAGCAAATTTTCCATGAACTCTACCGCACGCGCAGCACCTTCGGCATCAATGCCCCAGCCAACCACGACCGCGTCGTTGCCCTGATCGACGGCGAACTGCCGAACATGGACTGGCACCTCCAGCAAAACCACCTCGAGCTGGCCCTGGCTATTCCTCAATACATTGCCGGCAACGCCCTGTTTCAAAACGTGCCGCCCCGCCCCGACCGCGAGCTGCTCCACCTGTTCGTGCAAATTACCGAAACCGCTTTTTTCAAAGCGCTCGGCTTCCCGGTTTTTACCCATGCCAGCGGCCTGCCCGACAAACGCCGCATCCAGCAGGAAATCCGCGACATTTGCCAGCGCAACCGCTCCGATTACCCCCAACTCCGCCCAGAAACCGAACGCTTGGACTTTAGCTCCATGCCCCTGTTTGCCAAAAGTTATATGGATATGCTCCGCCGGCTCGACCTGACCGAAGCCGGCCACTGATACAACCATGCCTTTGCCAGCCCCTGTTTTAACCGAAAAAAATGACCGACTTTATCGACACCTACCGTGATGTGATCGTGCAGATCGCCACCCCGTACAGCACGGGAACGGGCTTTTATTTGAAAAATCGCGGGCTCGTCGTCACCAACCACCACGTGGTGGAAGGCAACCGCGAAGTGATCATCGAAGGCGCGCGTTTTAAAAAACAACTCGCCAAGGTGTGCTACGCCGACCGCAAGTACGACCTGGCTTTTCTCCAGGGCCCCGCCACCGGCGCCGAACTCCCCGAAGTGCGCCTGGGCGTAGGCAAAACCTTGCGCGAGCACGACACTGTAGTGGCTATCGGACACCCGTTCGGACTCAAATTTTCGGTAAAAAAAGGCGTCATCTCCAGCGTCCGGGAAATGGTGAACAACATTCCCTACATCCACATCGACGCCGCACTCAACCCCGGTAACTCCGGAGGCCCGCTCGTCGACAACGACGGCGACGTGGTGGGCGTCAACACTCTCGGCATTCATAACAGCGACAACATCGGATTTTCCCTGCCGGTCGCTTTTCTCGACGATTCGCTGACCGACTACCTCGCGGCCGGCAACGACAACAGCTGCCGCTGCACGGCTTGCTCCAATGTGGTGTCGGAAAAAACAGTGGAAAACGACTTTTGCAGCTTTTGCGGTAACCGCGTTCAACTGCCCGGCGCCGAAGAAGAATACCAACCCACCGGAATCGCCCGTACTATCGAGGCGCTCATTACCCGCACCGAACACGACGTGCGCCTCAGCCGCTGCGGCCCCAACTGCTGGGAAATCGACCACGGCAGCGCCACCATTCACATTCAGTACTACGAAAAAACCGGGCTGATGACAGCCGACGCCATCCTCTGTCAGCTGCCCAAGGATAATATCAAACCGCTCTACGAATACCTCCTGCGCGAAAACTACACCAGCGAAGCCCTCACGCTTTCGGTGCATGAGCAGGATATTTTACTCTCCCTGCTCATCTACGACCGCTACCTCAACGAGGATACCGGCATGGCCTCGCTGCTCCGGCTTTTTGAAAAAGCCGACTACTACGACAACATCCTGGTAGAACAATTCGGCGCGCGTTGGAAAGAAAAAGAGTGAAATAAAGTCAACATGTAAAATGTAAAATTTAAAGGTGAAAAGGTATCTGAAGCAGGCCTTCGGCCGGTTGGATGTACCTTTTCCCCTTTAAATTTTACATTTTACATTTTGACCTAAGCAAGTGCCTATCTTCGCGGCCGAATCCATCAACGAGTATTTCCAAGCGTACAACACATGGTTGCATCAGCTACCCGGCAGATCATCGATCTGTCCAAATGGGAAAAAACCGCCGCCGAACAAGCCGCCGCCTACCAGGCTGCGCACCCCTACCCCCATGGCCAATTTGAAAGTTTTCTGGAAGACTGGGCTGCCCGCGAGGCTATGGCCGCTTTCCCGAAAGTAAAAGACGAGGGCTGGATACACTACGTCCACGTGAATGAAAAAAAACACGGCCTCAATAAAATGGACCTCATCCCGCCCTTTTTACAGGAAGTGATCCGCCAATTGAACACCGACGAATTTGTTGCCCAGCTCAGCCGCCTCACCGGCATCAAAGGCCTTAAAGCCGACCCCTCGCTTGAAGGCGGCGGCCTCCACCAGTCGCAGCGCGGCGGCTACCTCAACATCCACGCCGATTTCACCGTTCACCCGCACAAGCGCAACTGGCGCCGCCGCGTCAACCTGCTCATTTACCTCAATGAAGACTGGCTGCCCGAATACCGCGGCGAACTCGAACTCTGGACGCGCGACATGAAAGCCTGCGCCCAAAAAATCTTGCCGGTATTCAACCGCTGCGCCATTTTCAATACCGATGAAGACTCTTACCACGGCCTGCCCGACCCCATCCAATGCCCCGAGGGCATGACCCGCAAGTCGATCGCCCTCTACTATTTTACCGAAGAAACGGCTACACCCCGCAAACGCGCCACCAACTACCGGGCCCGGCCCGGCGACGGCCTCAAAAGCCTGCTCATCCGCCTCGACACCGAAGCTGTAGGACTGTACACCGCATTGAAAGGCTGGCTGGGTATCAACGACGATTTCGTGAGCAAACTCCTCAACCTGTTCAACCGGAAAAAAGGCAAAATGTAAAATGTAAAATTTAAAGGGGAAAAGGTACATCCTATCGGCCGAAGGCCTGCTCGATGTACCTTTTCCCCTTTAAATTTTACATTTTACATTTTGCCTTTCGTGCCAATGTCTGCCACTACACGCTATTCGCTTCTCATCGCCCTTGTCGGCGCGCTGTTTTATATTCCCTTTTTAGGCGGGGTACACCTGTTCGATTGGGACGAGATCAACTTCGCCGAGATCAGCCGCGAAATGATCATTCTTAAAGATTATTTGCGGATTTACGTCAATTTCCAACCGTTCTGGGAAAAACCGCCCTTCTTTTTCTGGATGCAGGCCCTGGCCATGCACACCTTCGGCGTAGGCGAATTTGCCGCCCGCCTGCCCAATGCCCTCTGCGGGGTGCTGACCTTGGTGGTACTATTCAACATGGGGCGAAAGCTGTACGACGCGCGGTTTGGGCTCATCTGGGCTACCGTGTATTTCGGCACCGTGCTGCCGTTTTTGTATTTCAAATCGGGGATCATCGACCCGTTGTTCAACCTGTTTATTTTTCTCGGACTCTATTTTTTCATTCTGGCTTACTGGAAAAAAGACGGCTTCGAAAGTATCCAACTGACGAGCAGCCGTTGGTGGTACCTGTTTCTCGGCGGCTTTTTTGTCGGCATGGGCATCCTCACCAAGGGCCAAACGGCTTTCATTATCGCGGCGCTGACGATGGCCGTGTATTGGGTGTATCGCCGCTTCCGGTTTTATGTGAACGTACCGGAGTTTTTATTTTTCACCGTGGCCGCCACACTGGTCACCCTGGCTTGGTACGGCCTTGAAACCTGGAAAAACGGGCCTTGGTTTATCCTGGAATTTAACAAGTACCAATACCGCCTCTTTTCCACCCCCGACGCCGGGCATGTCGGCTTCCCCGGCTATCACGCGGTGATGCTCCTGTTCGGCTGTTTCCCGGCTTCGGTGTTTGCGGTGCGCGCCTTTTTTCGCCAGCCCGATGAGCCGCTGGCGCACCAGCAGGACTTCCGGCGCTGGATGAAATTTTTGTTTTGGGCCGTGTTGATACTCTTCAGTTTGGTCAAATCCAAAATTGTCCACTACTCTTCCATGTGCTATTTCCCGCTCAGTTTTCTGGCGGCCAATGTGCTGGATAAAATGCTGCGCGGCGACATCCGCTTCAATGCCGGGTTAAAAACCCTGTTGCTGGTAGTAGGCGGCGCATTCGTGCTGGCTACGCTGGCCTTGCCGTTTTTAGGGAAAAATGCGGCGCAGCTCAAACCGCTGTTCAAAGACAGTTTTGGGCAAGCAGCCCTGGAAGCCGATGTGGTGTGGACGGGCTGGGAACTTGTGCCGGGGCTTTTTCTGCTCGCTTTGCTGGTGCTGACGCTCGTCTGGTTTGCCCGCAACCGGCGCGACCGGGCATTTTACAGCCTCTTTGGCGGCACAGCGGTGTTCGTCATGCTCACCCTCATCTTTTTTATCAAGCGCATCGAAGGGTATTCGCAACGCGCGGCCATCGAGTTTTTTGAAAAACAAGCCGGAAAAGACGCGTACTGCACCACGCACGCGTACAAATCGTACGCGCAATATTTCTACGCCCGCAAACAACCGCTGGAAAACCCGGAGGCTTACGATCAAAACTGGCTGCTGAACGGCCCTGTCGACAAAGACGTGTATATCGCCACCAAAAACTACCGTGCCTGGGAACTGCGCGACCGGGACGATCTGGAGTTGCTGGGTGAAAAAAACGGCTTCGTGTTTTTCTTGCGACGGGCCGTTCGAAAGTAAGGGTTACACCAACTGCAGCACTATCCAGAACATCATCAGCCGGTAGAGGTTGAGCACCATGATAATGCCGTAGTACAGCGGCGCCAGACGAACCAGGGTCCAAACCCATTTTTCGCCGTAATACCGTTTCATAGCCACGGCCAGATAAATAAACATAGCAACGGCCAGAAATTCAATGATCCACCGAGCCCAATTGCCTAATCCGAGCCATTCATTCAGGTTGAACAAGAGGATGCCTGTGAAACTCAACAGGCAGATGTAGACCATCACGAAGGCGTAAAAATGTAGGGCAAACACCAGGTGTTCCACTAAAAAACGCCGCTGATTGGCGTACAGCAACGCCATCAACAACGCCAACAAGGGAACGTTCAGCACAATCCAGGTTTTTACCTGGGTTTGCATTTGGGCATCAAACGCAGCAGTGAAGTCGGCCCAGGTCATGCCTTTCCCCACCGCCGCTGCCTGGGCCCAGGCCTCAAAATCCACCCCGAACGGATGAAATCGAACATAGTTTCTCAAGGGGAAATAAAACACATCATTGGTAAAAAACATCAAGCCAATAAAGTAGAGCACGTTGGCAATGAAAAACACCTGCACCGGTTTCAGGTACGGCTTGCGCACGCCAGTGCAATACTGGCGGGTCAGAAAACCCGGGCGCAGGAACAGCTGCGCGAACGTCGTCCAAGTCCGGCTGTCAGCATGCGTGATTTTCGACCAGAATTCCCGGGCTAAACGGCTGAGGCTGAGATCGCTGTGCCGAAAGCGCTTTTCACCGCATTTGCGGCAAAATTTGCCTTTCATTTTGGCTTGGCAGGCTGGGCAGCGCTCGGCTTCCGGTTGAGCGATTGTGATATCAACGGGTTCAGACATGACAAAACAGAGCTTGGGCGGTGTGTTTTCAAGGGCAAAATAAAAAAACCGGCTGCCTTTGCAGGCAACCGGTTTTTTGTTGCGGCGAACATACTGTTCGCGTTACTTACCAAACTCCGCCCGGATCTTGTTGAG
>CAZVZH010000026.1:22823-32143 GCA_964630705.1 uncultured Saprospiraceae bacterium
TGCGGCGAACATACTGTTCGCGTTACTTACCAAACTCCGCCCGGATCTTGTTGAGGGCCGAACCCGCCCGCGCAGTGCGGCGAACATACTGTTCGCGTTACTTACCAAACTCCGCCCGGATCTTGTTCAGGGCCGAACCCGCCCGTACCCAGTCGATTTGCGCCTGGTTGTAGGTGTGGTTGACATCGAAGGTGTCGGACGAGCCGTCGGTGTGGACGAGCCGGATTTGCAGCGGTTTGCCCGGCGCAAATTTGTCGAAGCCCAGGATGCTCACGTGGTCGTCTTGCCGGATTTTATCGTAGTCGGCCGGGTTGGCAAACGTAAGCGCCAGCATGCCCTGTTTTTTCAGGTTGGTCTGGTGGATGCGGGCGAACGACTTGACCACCACGGCTTTGACGCCCAGGTAGCGGGGCTCCATGGCGGCGTGTTCGCGGCTGGAGCCTTCGCCGTAGTTTTCCTCGCCGAAAACGATGGTGCCAATGCCTTTTTTCTGATACAAGCGCGCTGAAGCCGGCACTTCCATGTACGCGCCTTTTTCCAGATTAAGCACCTTGTTGCGCTCGCCGTTGAAGGCATTGGTAGCGCCGATGAGGCAGTTGTTGGAAATATTTTCGAGATGGCCGCGGTATTTGAGCCAGGGGCCAGCCATAGAGATATGGTCGGTGGTGCACTTGCCCTGAGTTTTGATCAGCACGCGCATGTTTTGCACTTCGGCGTTGGTGATCGGGGTAAAGGGCTTGAGCAGTTGAAGACGGTCCGATTTTTTATCGACCAACACTTTCACTTTGCCTTTGGCCGGGGCGATGTAGCCGGCATCCTCCACAGCGAAGCCCGCTTTGGGCAACTCTACACCTTTGGGCGGATCGAGTTTGACGGCTTCGCCTTTGCGGTTGATGAGCGTGCCGCGTTTGGGATTGAAACTGAGGTCGCCGGCAATGGCGAAGGCCGTGACGATTTCCGGCGAAGCGACGAAAGCGTGGGTGTTGGGATTGCCGTCGTTGCGGCCGGTGAAGTTGCGGTTGAAGGAGGTCATAATCGAGTTGGGGCGGTTTTTCTCGTCCATGTGCCGCGCCCATTGGCCGATGCAGGGGCCGCAGGCATTGGCCAGCACCACGCCGCCGATTTTTTCAAACTCGCTGAGCAGGCCGTCGCGTTCGGCGGTGTACCGGATCAGTTCGGAGCCGGGGGTGACCGTAAACTCGGCTTTCACCTCCAGATTTTTCTCCTTGGCTTGCCGGGCCACCGAGGCGGCGCGGGTAAGGTCTTCGTAGGAGGAGTTGGTGCAGGAGCCGATGAGGCCGACTTCCAGTTTGGCCGGGTAGTTGTTCTTTTTCACTGCCGCGGCGAATTTCGACAGCGGCCAGGCGAGGTCGGGCGTGAACGGGCCGTTGATGTGCGGCTCCAGTTTGGAAAGATCGATCTCGATTACCTGGTCGAAGTATTTTTCCGGGTTGGCGTAGCACTCCGCATCGCCGTTGAGATACGGCGCGATTTTGTTGCACATCAGCGCCACCTTGTTACGGCCGGTGGCTTTGAGGTAGCGGAACATGCTTTTGTCGTAGCCAAAGGTGGAGGTTGTGGCGCCAATTTCCGCCCCCATATTGCAGATGGTGCCTTTGCCGGTAGCGCTCATACTTTGCGCGCCCTTGCCGAAATATTCCACGATAGCGCCGGTGCCGCCTTTCACGGTGAGGATGCCCGCTACTTTTAGGATTACGTCTTTTGGCGAAGCCCAGCCGCGCAGTTTGCCGGTGAGGTGCACGCCGATGAGTTTGGGCATTTGCAGTTCCCATCCCATGCCGCTCATCGCGTCGACGGCGTCGGCGCCGCCAACGCCGATAGCCACCATGCCGAGGCCGCCGGCGTTGACGGTGTGCGAGTCGGTGCCAATCATCATGCCACCAGGGAAGCCGTAGTTTTCCAGCACAATCTGGTGAATAATGCCCGCGCCGGGTTTCCAGAAGCCGATGCCGTATTTCTGGCTCACCGAAGAGAGAAACTCGAATACCTCGCGGTTTTTGTCCAGGGCGATGGCCATGTCTTTGGCGGCCCCCACTTCGGCAGTGATCAGGTGGTCGCAGTGAACGGTGCTGGGCACCGCCACTTTCTTGCGGCCGCAGGTCATAAATTGCAACAAGGCCATTTGCGCCGTCGCATCTTGCATGGCTACGCGGTCTACCTGGAAAAACACGTAGTCAGAACCGCGCTTGTATTCCTGCAAGGGGCTGTCTTCGTGCAGGTGGGCGTACAGAATTTTTTCAGAAAGGGTGAGCGGGCGGTTGAGTTTTGCCTTGGCGGCATCCACGCGGGCGGGGTAGTTTTTGTAAAACTCCCGGAGCATTTTCAAATCAAAAATCATGGGTGCTGATTGACGGTTGACGGTTAAAAGTAGCTGTTTTTAGAGGGAAACAGCAGAGGCGGCGCAAAGTTAGAAAAACAGCGTGTAAAGCGGTTCATTTGATCGCAGAATGCGCGGCATAGCGCCTCAACCCGGATTTTTACCTGGCTGTAACGCCGTAAATCCGAACTTTACCCCGGCCCGATACCGGATTTACCGCATTCCGCCCTACCTTAGTTTTCCGTTTATCCAAAACAACAATGTCTACCGCTTCCGCGCCGCCACAGCCTTGCCCCACCCAACGCGCCCTGCTCCGGGCTTTGTGGTATTTTGAAATTTTCAAATATCCCCTTACGGCAGCGGAACTCAAACAATACAGCCAGTGCGACGACTTGCCGCCCGACGAGATTCTGGAAAAACTGGAAATGCTGGTCGCGGAAGGTCAGGCTTTTCAATTCGGCCCCTACTTCCAGTCGCGCAACGAACCCGACTGGCCCGCCCGTCGGCGCGATTTCAACCGCCGGGCCGACAGCTACCTGCCCATCGCCCGGCGTATGGCCTTGCTCATTGGCGCTTTCCCGTACGTGCGCGGCGTATTCGTGTCAGGCTCGCTTTCCAAACGCTGCATGCCGCCCGATGGAGATATCGATTATTTTATCATCACAGCCCCGGGCCGGCTCTGGCTGGCGCGTACCATGCTGACCATATTTAAAAAACTATTCCTCTTCAACTCCCACAAATATTTCTGTATCAATTATTTTGTCGATACCGAGCACCTGGAGATTGAAGAAAAAAACCTGTTTACCGCCACCGAGATTATCACCCTGCTGCCCCTTTATGGCCGCGATCCCTATGAGCGGTTTTATCGGGCCAACCGCTGGGCCTGGGACCTGTTTCCCAATGCCCGTCCCTATCCTACTGCCGATACGCCGGCCTTGAGTTTCCCGTGGTTTAAAAAGCTGTTGGAGCACGGCTTTGCATACCGCCTTGGCCGCTGGCTCGACAGGCAATGCATGCGCCTTACGGTGGGTTACTGGCGCCGGAAGTTCCGGCATTTCGACCCCGCCACCTTCGACGCTGCGCTAAAATCGCGCAGCTACGTATCCAAACACCATCCGCTGTATTTTCAGAAAAAAGTGCTGGACGCTTTTGCCCGGCGTTGCGCGGAAAGTCAGGCCGGGGAGTAGCCGCTTGGGGTAATTACAAACAACAGCCGCACAGCCGCCGGATTGATCTGTGGCGCGTGCCCGCCGCTCTAATAGGGGCTCATTCCACCTTTTTCAATTGCATGGTTTGCACATTGGCCTGCGTGGTCGACTTCCAGGTTTGTTCCTTTTTTTTGTTGCGGATCACAATCCAGGATTTGGCCAGAAAGGTATTTCGGCTAATAATCGTTACCGATTCCAGGGTGCTTTTCCAGGAAAAGTCGCGGGCCTCCTCGGGTTGGCGGACGCCGCGGGTGAGCGCGGGCAAGTCGTTATTGCCACTGCCGTTTTTGTAAAAGGTGATGCGACCGAGATCGTTTCGGCGTTCGGCCTGGCCGGTGGGGAATTGCTGTTCGTACGACACGATTTCCCAGGTGCCGGTCAGGCGGCGGTGAAAGCGTTTTTCGGCGCTGCACGAAGCCAAGCTGGCGATCAGCAGGCTCAGGCCGATTATTCGAAAACACATAGATTTTATCATAGCAGTTGAGTTGTTGAAACAATTAAACATCCCGGACTACACGCCCGGCATTCCATTTTTCAGTTGTCTTTTTTAATAAATCCAACAAAAAAGAAGATGCGCCGAAAGCGAAGGTAAAGCAGCGGCGGTAAAAAAATCCAGGGCGCCTGTGAAATTCCGGGGAAGGCAGCATCCCCCCTGCCGGACGTCCGTCGCACCCATTTTTTCAAACGCATAAATTACCACAACATGAAAATCTTCCTGTTCGCGCTCGTAGCAGCGTTGGCTACCGCTTTCCTTGCCCCCCTTCCAAACCCAAGCGTACTGACCGGCAAAATTACCGATGAAAACGGCGAAGCGCTCCTCGGCGCCACGGTCAAGGCGCTTCAGGGCGCTACGCTGGTTCGCGGCGCCATCACCGATCACAACGGCGTGTACCGCCTTCACCTCAATCCCGGAACTTACGATCTGGAGTTTTCCTATACGGGCTATGCCGCGAAAAAAATATCGGGCGTAAGCGTACTGGCCGATCAGATCAATACGCTCGACGGCCAACTGGAAACACAGGCCGCCTTGGAAGAAGTGGTGATTACTTCCTACAAAGTACCCTTGGTTACCCAAGACGCCACTCAAAGTGGCCAAACCCTAACGTCCAGCCAAATCCGCAGCGCGCCCGCCGGGAAAGCCTCCCGGGCCGATCGGAAAATGCGCAGCAAAGAAGCTGCCTACGCGCCCATGCCGCAATCCAAACCCGCCGGACCGGCGTCGCAACCCGGCCGCCGCCGGAAGCCAGACAGCCTCACCCCGCCGTCAGATTATACCGCCGAATCCTATGCAGCCATCCAGGAAAACCCCTTTCTCGAAGCCCGCAGCCATGCCGTGTCCACCTTTTCCATCGATGTCGACGCCGCTTCGTACAGCAACGCCCGGCGCTTTATCCAGCAACGGCAGCTGCCGCCAGCAGACGCTGTGCGCATTGAGGAGTTTGTCAATTATTTCGACTACCAGTACCCCGCTCCGAAAGGCGCCGAGACGTTCAGCGTCAACACTGAACTGGCCGACTGCCCCTGGAACCCGCAACACCGCCTGCTGCTGGTGGGCTTGCAGGGCCGCCAAATCGAAACAGGTCAACTGCCCGCCAGCAATTTTGTATTCCTGGTCGACGTATCGGGCAGCATGAACGAACCGAACAAACTCCCGCTCGTGCAACAATCGCTGGCCATGCTCACCGATCAGTTGCGCCCGCACGACCGCGTGGCCCTCGTGGTGTACGCCGGCGCAGCCGGACTGGTACTGCCCTCCACCCCGGGCAGCGACAAGGTTGCCATCAAAGCCGCCATCGAAAAACTTTCCGCCGGCGGCAGCACGGCCGGGGCGGCGGGCATTCAGCTGGCCTACCAGGTGGCCCGCAGCCATTTTGTACGCGGCGGTAACAACCGCGTGGTGCTCTGCACCGACGGCGATTTCAACGTCGGCGTCAGCAGCGAAACCGAACTGGTAAGCCTGATCGAAAAAGAACGGGAAAGCGGGGTGTACCTCACGGTGCTGGGTTTCGGCACGGGCAACTACCAGGACAATAAAATGCAGCAACTTGCCGACAAGGGCAACGGCAACCACGCCTACATCGACCAGGCCAGCGAGGCCCGCAAAGTGCTCATCAGCGAGTTCGGCGGCACCCTGTTCGCCATTGCCAAAGATGTGAAAATCCAAATCGAATTCAACCCGGCCCGTGTAGCCGGCTACCGCCTGATTGGTTACGAAAACCGCCTGCTCGCCCGCGAAGACTTCGACGACGACACCAAAGACGCGGGCGAACTCGGCGCCGGCCACCGCGTCACCGCCCTGTACGAAATTGTACCCGCCGGCCAGCCTTTGCCGGTAGGCGTGAAAAACGGCGAAATGCGCTACCAACAAACCCAGGCCACCAGCGCCGCCAAAACCGACGAACTGCTCCAGCTGAAACTGCGCTACAAGGCGCCGAAAATCGGAGCGGCCAGCCAGTTGATCCAAACTGTCGTGGCCGACCGGCCGACCAGCCAGCCCAGCCTCAATTTTCAACTGGCCGCCGCCGCCGCTGAATTCGGCCTGCTGCTCCGCAATTCCAGCTACAAAGGCAAGGCGACCTACGACCAGTGCCTGGCCCTGGCCAAAAAATCTGCCGCTACCGACCCGGGCGGCTACCGCAAGGAATTGGTGCAATTGATCGAACAGGCGCGACTACTGGCTGCGCCGGAAACAGCGGGGAAATAATGGTTGCCGTAGAGACGCGATGCATCGCGTCTCTGCTACCGCCGAACCAACCGTTGGGAATATAACTGCCCATCCACCGTTTCCACCACCAGCACATACACGCCGGCCGGAGTCCCGTTCAAATGCAAAATTTCGGGCCGGCCGGCGTGTACTTGCAAACTGCGGCCCAAGGCATCCAGCAGCCGCGTTTGCCGGACCGAACCAGCCGGCAGCGAACTTTTCAGAAAAACCAGCTCACTGGCCGGGTTCGGCCAAATTTTCACTACCGGGGCGGCATCGCCCGGATCGTTTGTGCCGCTCAGCAGGCAATCGAGGGGGTAGGGCGTAAAATTGCCGGCGGCCGAACGAAAGCAGACAAATTTCAGATCGAAGCCGTCGACCGGACTGTTGCAAAACGGAAACTGGTCGAGAAAAAAATAACTGCACGCCGGCACGCTGTCGGCAAAGGGCTGCCCTGCCGCTCCGATGTTTTCCAGGATGTCAAATTTCCAGTTCGTAAAAATTCCGTTGGGCCCCAGATAGCGCACCTGTTGCCGGCGCAGGTTCAGCCCGCCGGCTTGCACCGTGTCGAGGTTTTCGATCAGGTAGGTGAACAAGTCCCCCTGGAGCGTCGGTACCCGGACCGTGTCGCCGGGCAACAGGCTGAAATCGTAAATTTTGACAAAAGAATCGGCCGGCGCCTGGAAGGCGTACACCCGGTCGCCGTCGGCATAGGCGAAACGCTCTTCCGGGTACCACAGGGCTTGCCCGCTGAAACCGAATTTTTTACACGTCTGCCCCTGGATAACCGTATCGGCCACAGCGTGCAGGGCGAAAAAATCGTTGGCGCCGGCGAAGCCGCCGGTCAGGTTGTAGGTCCAGATTTGGCCGTTGGCCAGCCAGTTTTGCGCTGGGGCAAGAGTGGGAAGAAGGAGGAGAAAAAAGAAGGGGAAGAGTCGAGTCATGATAAAATTGATTGGGTCAATGTTTTATCAGCAGACGTGCCCGGCAAGGTAGAAGTTGGGTTTCCCCCAAAAACATCGGGCGCTCCGGTTCAATCCGGAGCGCCCGATGCCATACCTGCGGCGTATTTCCACCTGCCTCAAGCCGTCTGGCCTTTCAGCGAAAGTGCTTTGCGGATGAGGTAAATAGCGGCCAGGAGCAGGGTGTAGGAAATAGTTGCTGTCATGGTGGTGTGTAATGGTTTTGATTAACAATTGGTCAGGTACGCCGGTGATTGGGAAGGGTACCGGATTTTGACGCCGCACCACCCTCGGTGGTTGCAAGTCGTTCTCAGAACGCCCGGTATTTTTGAAACGCTGCCAGGCCCGGTGATTTTTTTTAAAAAAATTTGTCCGATTCATTGGCCTCGTTACGCCCTTACTTTTCCCCCAAAATTTTTCCCCTAAAATTTTCCCCCATTCGGCAAAGCGACCTACATTAACGCTTCAAAGCAGAATCGTTCACCAAACATCCTTTTGTTATGTCTTCTGCCCGTTTACACCTTGCGGTGGGCGGATAAGCGCCGGCGCATTCCGGCCCCAGTCCGTTCACCGTCATCCGTTCACCAAAATCAGTTCTCTGGCTTATGGCAGCCTATGATACCAAAAATATCCGGAACGTCGTCCTGGTCGGACACTCCGGATGCGGCAAAACCACCTTCGCCGAAACCATGCTCTTCGAAGCGAAAGCGATCGGCCGGCGCGGCAGTGTCGCCGACCAAAACACGCAGAGCGATTACACGCCGCTGGAACAACAACGCGGCCACTCCCTCTTCACCAGCCTGCTCCACTGTACCTGGAAAGACACCAAGATCAACATCCTCGACACGCCGGGGCTCGACGACTTCGTGGGCGAGGTGGTCACGGCCCTGAAAGTGGCCGACACGGCGGTGGTGCTGCTCAACGCGCGCAGCGGGGTAGAGGTCGGCACCGAACTGATCTGGGAATACGTCGACAAATACGAAACGCCGGCGCTCTTCGTGGTCAACCAGCTCGACCACGAAAAAGCCGATTTTGAAAAAACGCTCGAGCAGGCCAAAAGCCGCTTCGGTAGCCGGGTGCTGCCCATGCAGTTCCCCGTCAACCAGGGGCCGGGCTTCAATGCCATCGTCGATGCCCTGCGCATGGTGATGTACGTGTTTCCGGCCGGCGGCGGCAAACCCGAGAAAAAAGATATCCCGGCCGAGCACAAAGGCCGCGCCGACGAGCTGCACAACGCCCTCGTGGAAGCCGCTGCCGAAAACGACGAGGCGCTGATGGAAAAATTCTTCGAAGACGGCGGCCTCAGCGAGGAAGACCTGGCCCGCGGCCTCTCCATCGGCCTGGCCCACCACCAGTTTTTCCCCGTTTTCTGCGCCTCCGGCCTCAACGACATGGGCTCGGGCCGCATCATGGGTTTTATCCACGACATCTGCCCCAGCCCGGCCGACCGCCCGGCTGCCGACCTCGAAGGCGGCGGCTCCAAGCCCTGCGACCCCAAGGCGCGGCCCTGTGTGTTTGTGTTTAAAACCGTCAACGAACCCAAGGTGGGCAATGTGTCGTATTTCAAAGTGTACTCCGGCACGCTCAAATCGGGCGACGAGCTCACCAATGCCGACAACAGCGCCGTCGAGCGGTTCTCCGCCCTCTACGAAAGCGAGGGTAAAAACCGCGAGGGCGTCGACCAGCTCCAGGCCGGCGACATCGGCTGCACGGTCAAGCTGAAAAACACGCACACCAACCAGACCCTCAACCCCAAGGGCGCCGACGTCAAAATCGAACGCATCCACTTCCCCACGCCGCGCATCCGCATGGCCGTGGTGCCGCCGAGCAAGGCCGAAGTGGAAAAAATGGCCAACGCCCTGCACTCCATCCAGGAGGAAGACCCCACGCTGCTCGTCGAACAAAGCCTTGAGCTCAAGCAAACCATTGTGCAGGGCCAGGGCCAGATGCACCTGGAGATCGTGCGCACCAAGGCCGAGCAAAACTTCGGCGTGCACCTCGAATACGAAGAGCCGCGCATTCCCTATCGCGAAACGATCACCCGGGAGGCCAACCACATGTACCGCCACAAGAAGCAGTCGGGCGGCGTCGGCCAGTTCGCCGAGGTG